>NZ_CALRZC010000008.1:0-84868 GCF_943372545.1 Variovorax sp. YR752
CGGCGTGGTGGGTGACGACGGCCTGCTGGGCGGCGTCCTCGGCGGCGACGGCGGCTTGCTCGGCGGCGTGCTGGGTGACGACGGCCTCCTGGGCGGCGTTCTCGGCGGCGACGGCGGACTGCTTGGCGGCGTGTTGGGTGACGACGGCCTTCTGGGTGGTGTCCTCGGCGGCGACGGCGGTCTGCTCGGTGGCGTGCTGGGTGACGACGGCCTGCTGGGCGGCGTCCTCGGCGGCGTGACCGGCGGCGACGCTGGCGGCCTGCTCGACGGCATCCTCGGTGACGACGGCCTGCTGGGCGGTGTCCTCGGCGGCGTGACCGGCGGTGACGCTGGTGGCCTGCTCGACGGCGTGCTCGGCGACGACGGCCTGCTGGGTGGTGTCCTCGGCGGCGTGACCGGCGGCGACGCTGGCGGCCTGCTCGACGGCGTGCTCGGCGACGACGGCCTGCTCGGCGGTGTCCTCGGCGGTGACGGCGGCCTCCTGGGCGGCGTCCTCGGCGGCAGCGAAGGCGGTCTGCTCGGCGGCGTCCTCGGTGACGACGGTCTGGTTGGCAGCCTGCTCGGTGCCGATGGCCTGGTGGGCGGCCTGCTCGGCGGCCTGACGGGCGGCGCCGAACCGGTGGCCGGCATCCTGGAACCGGTGACGAGCCTGCTCGACGGCTCGGCCGGCTCGGTGGTCTCGACGGTGGTCGACACCGTGACGACCGCGGTCGAACCGGTGACCGACATCCTGGCCGGCACGCCGGCGGCTCCGGTGGGCGCGGTGGTGACCGGTCTGCTGGACACCGTCGAACACACGGTGGCCCCGGTGCTCGACAACGTGCTCGCCCCGATCTCCAGCCTGGTCGACCAGAGCCCGACCGGCGGTGCCCTGGCCCCCGTGACCAACATCCTGCACGGCCTGCTGGGCTGATCCAAGGGATACGACGAAGGAGAGGAAGGGAAACCTCGATAGCAAGCAGACAGGGACAGGCCGCCAGCGGCCTGTCCCGCGAAAGGACCGTCATGAACAAGAATTTCCGGATACTGGCCCTCGTGGCAATGAGCGCAAGCCTCGTTGGGTGCGTTGTGCCTCCCAAGGGCGGTCGCGACGACGCGACCTACTACTACTCCAACAAGAGCGTGCGCGAAGTGCCCAAGCCGGAGCCGGCGCCCCCGCCGCCGCCGCAGAACACCCCGGCCAAGATCGTCTACTTCGACTTCGACAAATACGACGTCAGGGCGGGCGACCGCAGCATCGTCGAGGCGCACGCGGGCTACATGCGCAACCGGCCGGCGAGCCGCGTGGTCATCGAAGGCAACACCGACCTGCGCGGTGGCCGCGAGTACAACCTCGCGCTCGGCCAGCGCCGTGCCGAGTCCGTGCAACGCATGCTCACGCAGATGGGTGTGCCGGCCGAACGCATCGAAGCCGTCAGCTGGGGCATTGAAAAGCCCGCATCGCTTGCCACCACCGAGGAGGGCCATCAGCTCAATCGCCGCGCCGAATTCAGCTACCGCTGAACCGGGTCCACGCGATGATTCCGAGGGCAGTGCCCGGTTCGCGATCACGTCGTCCAAGCGAGAGCAGATGACGGACGCGACCGGTCGCCGCTCGCATTCGACCGGAGCCGAATGATGTCCTTCTCAGACCAGCTCCACGCCTGCCACGAGCGCCTGGTGTCCGTGTGCGCGGCACTGCCCGCGCCCTACCCGGCCTTCACGCTCTTCTTCTCGGTGAGCGACGGCGCCCAGCGTGCACACGTCGTGCATGCACGGGCCGACGACTTCGAAACCGCCTGGCGCGAAGGCGCCGACCTTGTCGAGCGATGGGTGCGCGAGCGCGGCATCGTCTCGCCCTGGCTGCGCATCGACTGGGTCGAGGGCGCCAGCCCCATGGACTGGACGCAGTTCAAGACCCAGCTCACCGCGGTCAAGCGCAACTACTTCCGGCTCGGCCTGGCCTTCGACCAGGACTTCGGCTTTGCCTTCACCGAGCAGGAGCTCAACGCCAACGCCATGCTGTGCGGCGATTCGACCATCGCGCATTCGGTGGTGAACGTGCGCAACTTCGACGTGTATGCGCAGGCCCGCTTCGAGCACACGCTGCCGCTGGAAGAATCGTCGGAGCGCACGGTGTACCTGCTGGCCACGGTCGGCGTGTTCTGCCAGCCCGACGGCGTGGTGCACAAGCTCGTGGGCACGGGGCTCGACGCGGGCCGGCGCCAGCTGCCGGCGCTCAACCCGCAGTCGGTGCTCGAGCTGGTGCGCAGCGGCTCGTCGTACCTGGCGCGCCAGATGCAGAGCGACGGCCTGTTCGTGTACGGCTACTTTCCGTGCTTCGACCGCCGCATTCCGACCTACGACGCGATGCGCCACGCGGGCACCGTGCACGCCATGCTCGAGGCCTGGGAGCTCACGCGCGACGACACGCTGCGCGCGGCCATCGACCGCGCCATCGACCACCTCACCGACGCGCTGATCCGCGACTACACGCTGCCCGACGGCCGCGAAGTGGCGTACCTCGTCGACACCGGCGGTGAGATCCGGCTGGGGGGTAATGCGGCCTGCGTGCGCATGCTTGTGCGCTACTGCGAGCTGATGGAAACGCGCCACTGGCTGCCGCTGCTCGAGAAGCTCGCGCTGGGCATCGTGGCGCTGCAAGACCCGGCCAGCGGGCGCTTCGACCACGTGCTGCACGCGGCCGACCTGACGCTCAAGCAGGCCTCGCGCGTCATCTTCTACGACGGCGAAGCGGCCTTCGGCCTCATGCGGCTGTACGGCCTCACGCGCGATCCGCGCTGGCTGGCCGCGGTCGAGAAAGCCTTCGACCATTTCATTGCGAGCCAGCACTGGCAGTCGCACGACCACTGGCTCAGCGGCTGCGTGAACGAGCTCACGCAGTGGAGCCCGCAAGAGCGCTACTTCCGCTTCGGACTGCAGAACGTGGCGGGCTACCTGGACTTCGTGCTCGACCGCAAGACCACCTTTCCCACGCTGCTCAGCCTCATGCTGGCGGCGCAGCAGATGCTGCAGCGGCTCGAAAGCATGCCCGCCATGCGGCACCTGCTCGACGAGCTGGACACCGAGAAGTTCTACCGCGCGCTCGACTACCGCGCGCACTACCTGCTCAACGGCTTCTTCTGGCCCGAGATGGCGATGTACTTCCGCCGGCCGTCCACGGTCGTCGGCGCCTTCTTCGTGCGGCACCACTCGTTCCGCGTGCGCATCGACGATGTCGAGCAGTACGTGACGGGCTTCGCGGCCTACCACCGCTACCTGCTGGACCGGCGCAGCCAGCCCGGCGGCCCCGGCCCCGGAAGCGGCGGCAGTGGGGGCGGTGGCGGCGTGCGCGACGACGGCGCGGTCTGGACCGCCGGCGAGATGGCGCGCGTCACGGGCGGCGAATGGGTCGTCAAGCCCGAAGACGGCTGGCGCGCCACCGGCGTGACCCAGCGCACCTTCATGCGCAAGGGCCGCGTCGTGTTCGAGCACCAGGCCCGGCCCTCGAAGACGCCGCTGGCCGCCGTCACGCTCAAGGGCGTGCTGCAGCCGGCCGCGGCCGTGCTGTGCACCGACCCCAAGCCGCACCTGGACAAGCGCGTGCCCGTGCTGAAGGTGGCCAACGTGCTGCAGGCCGTGCTCGAGCTCGGCGACCATGCACGCACCGAGTTCACCGGCCGCGTGTGCGGCGTGCTCGGCAGCGGCGCGGGCAGCAGCACCGTGGCCGCCATGCTGGCCGGTGCGCTCACCGTGTGGGGCGAGGTGGCGCAGCCCGAAGGCAGCATCAGCCTGCCGTCGGGCATTGCGTGGAACCTCACCTGCATGCCGCGCCATGCCGCCTACTGGGTGCTCGAGATGGGCACCTCGCACATGCCCGCATCGGCGCAGCTCATGCGGCCGTCGCTCATCGTGGTGACGGGCATCTCGGCCGCGTCGCAAAAGCACCGCGGCCCGTCTGAAGCCGCCGCGCGGCTCGACTGCCGCATGTTCCAGGCCATGGCCGCAGGTGACCGCGTGGTGCTCAACCGCGACATGCCCGAGTTCGCCACCTTTGCCGAAGCGGCCATGGCGCACCAGCTGCAGATCGTGACCTACGGCGAGCACAAGGACGCCGACGTGCGCCTGCTCGCCTTCGACCACGGCGAAGTGCAGGCCGAGGTGGCGGGCGAACCCTTTCACCTGCGCCTGAACGCGCCGGGCCGCCACATGGGCGCCAGCGCCGTGGCCGCGCTGGCCGCGCTGCAGGCGCTGCGCCTGCCGCTGGCCGCTGCGGTCGAACCCTTTGCGCACTTCGAGCCGCCGGGCGGACGCGGTGCGCTGCACACCATTCACATCGGCGGCGGGAGCTTCAAGCTGATCGATGAAACCTACGACGCCAACCCGAGTTCGATGCGGGCGGCGCTTGAGTTGCTGTCACAAGCCCCCTGCGAGCCTGCGCGCCGGGTGGCCATTCTGGGCGACATGCAGGAGCTGGGGCCCGCGGCGCAACGCCATCACCTCGACTTGGAGGCCGAGTTGCTGGCGTCGCAACCTGACCGCGTGCTCCTTTGCGGACCCTTGATGCGGGCGCTTCACACGCGCATCCGCACCAAGGTCCGCTCCCATTGGTTTGTCGATGTGTCCGACCTCTCCACCGCACTTGGCGGGCTGCTGCAACCAGGCGACTGGGTGCTGGCCAAAAGCTCCGCCGGTGTCGGTCTTTCCCGGCTCGCCCGGGTCCTGAAAGCACTGCCATGAGATGGAACGCGTTGGTCCACATTCCCTATGACTCCGAACCCGAGGTGCCGCCGCGGCGCTGGTGGCTGGGCTGGCTCCAGCTGCTGTGCGCCTGGGTGCTGCTGATGCTGCTGTGCGCCAACATCGCACTCGCGTTTGCCGACAACCTGCCGTCTGCGTCCAGCCGCAGCGCTACCCATTCGTCTACCCAAAAAACAATGAATTGCACGCTCAGGGAAAACACCGCGCCGCAAGGAACGCACGGTGCGCAAGCGACCGGTCCGGCGCAGGTTCGCGCACACCGATGCTGAGAGGCGTCAGAGGCGAATTTCTGCCTTGTAACGATCGGGTAACAGTTGATAATGGGGTCGGCGTCGTTGCCCGACGGATCGGTCTTTTCCCATGATCAAGTTCCTCTTGCCCAGCCAGCTGGTTGCCGACAGGCCGGACGTTCCCGGCGCCAGTCCGTATGCCGGTGCGCTGAACGATGCGTTTCGCGCGGCCTACCCCCTCGTCAAGAGCGCGGCCTGGCTGTCGCTGCCCATCAGCCTGTTCGGGCTGCTGCCTTCCATCTTCCTGCTCCAGGTGTATGACCGCGTGCTCTCGCGCAGCGGCGTCTCCACGCTCGCTGCGCTGGTGTGCGGCATTTTGTTTTTCCTGTGCATCGAGTTCTGGCTGCGCACGCGGCGTTCGCGCCTGCTGCGCAACGCGGGCGCCACCGTTGACCACGGCGTGTCGGGCGCGCTGCTGCACTCCATGCTCGGGCGCCCGCTGCGCGCGCTCGAGGCGCGGCCGGCCTCGTCCTGGCAGCTGTTCTTTCGCGACGTCGGCGCGGTGCGCGGCACCGTCACCGGTGGGCTCGCGCAATCGATCTTCGACCTGCCGATGGCGATCTTTGCGCTGATCGTGATCGGCATCGTCGCGCTGCCGGTGCTGCCCGTGGTGGCGGCCTTCCTGGCCATCATGTCGTTCCTGGCCTGGTGGTGGGCCGACGAAGTGCGCGCCGGCCGCGTCGAAGAAGTGCTGCGCGGGCGCGGCCTGGACCGCATCACCTCCGAAATCTGCCATGCGCGCGAGACGCTCAAGGCGCAGTCGAACGACGGCCCGACCATCGACGTCTGGCAGCAGACCTACAACGCCTGGCTCAGCGAGAGCTTCGGCAAGAACGGCCAGATCGAAACCGCGCGCGACGGCACCACCGTGCTGCTCACCGTGTTCTCGGTGATCGTGGTCACCGTCGGCGCCATCGCCGTCATGCAGCAGTGGATGACGGTGGGCGGCCTCGTCGCCTCCAACATGCTCGCGCTGAAGGCGCTGCAGCCGGTGGCCGGGCTGGTGTCGAACTGGCGCGCGCTGGCCACCGCCAAGGAAGCTGCCAAGCGCCTGGAGACCGTGCTCGGCGAGCCGGTCGAGAAGGCGCCCACCGGCATGGCGCTGCCGCAGCCGCTGGGCCGCGTCACGCTGAAAGACGTGAGCTTCAGCTTCACCGAAGACGCACCGCAGCCCGTGCTCGAAAACGTCGACCTCGACATCGGCCCCGGCGGCCTGCATGTGATCGTCGGGCGCAACGGCGCGGGCAAGTCGACGCTCGTGAAGCTGCTGTCGGGCCTGTACACGCCCACGCACGGCGTGGTGAGCATCGGCGAGTACGACCTGTCGCAGTTCGGCCGCGAAGAGCTGTCGCGCTGGATCAGCTACCTCTCGCAAGAGGTCTACTGGTTCGGCGGCCCGCTGGTCGACACCATGCGCCGCGGCGCGCCGGGCCAGAGCGACGAGCAGATCGTCGCGGCCTGCAAGCTCTCGGGCGCGCACGACTTCATCTCGCGCCTGCCCGACGGCTACCGCACCGTGGTGGGCGAGGGCGGCACCGGCTTCTCGGTGGGCGAGCGGCGCAAGCTCGCGCTCGCCATGAGCTTCCTGCGCAAGCCCTCGGTGCTGGTGCTCGACGAGCCCAGCAACGACCTCGACTTTCAAAGCGAGCGCAACCTGCTCGCGACCATGCTCGCGGTGGCCAAGGTGCGCACCGTGGTCGTGGTCACGCATTCGCTGCGCATCGTGTCGGCGGCCACCACCGTCTATCACGTCACCGGCCAGGGCAACGTGGAGATCGGCTCGGCCGCCGTCATGGTGCCCAAGCTCTTCGGCGTGAAGAAGCCGCTGGTGGCGCTGGGCGACAGCGAGGACGGCAGCAGCAATGCCGGCGTCCCCACCGCGTCGCGCTCGATGGCGTGAGCGACTTGCGTGCTTGATTGATCGATTGACCGACTGACAGACAGAGACAGGGGTACGGGATTTTGAAACCAGACTTGCCGCAGGTGCTTCAGGGCGAGAGCGAGAAACAGGCGGCGCAGACCACGCCGCAAGGCCGCCGGCGCCAGTGGATCATCGGCGGCGCGGTCGCGGTGCTGGCGGCGGTGGGGCTCGGCTTTCCGATGGAAACCGTCGTCGTCGCGCCGGGCCGCGTGATCCCCTCCGACCGTGTCAAGTCGATCCAGCACCTGGAAGGCGGCATCGTCAGCAACGTGCTCGTGAAAGACGGCGACAAGGTCAAGCAGGGCCAGTCGCTCGTCGAGATCGACCTGGGCGGCAGCGGCCTGAACTTCGAAGAACTCACCGCGCGCTACGCCGCCACGCAGGCCACGCGCGTGCGCCTCATTGCCGAGAGCCGCGGCCAGCCGCTCAAGCGCGATTCGTTCGATGCAGAGATCGACGAAGCCGTGCTTGAAGGCGAGGTCGGTGCCTACCAGGCGCGCGCGCTCGAACAGCGCGGCGTCATGGCCGGCGCCGTGTCCGCCCTGGAACAGGCGCGCAGCAAGCAGCTCGAGCAGCAGGCCAAGGCCAAGGGCCTGGCCGACCGGCTGGCGCTGATGCAGAAAGAGCAGGAAATTTCCGAGCAGCTGCTCAGCGAAAAACTCGTCGGGCAGGTCGAGGTGCTCGAGAAGCGCCGCCAGGCCGAAGGCGTGCGCAGCGAACTCGCCGTCGCGCGCCAGGGCATCATCTCGGCGCAGGCCGCCATCACCGAAGCGCAGGCCAAGATGGCCGAGGCCGAAGGCCGCTACCGCCGCCGCGCATCGGACGAACTTGCCACCGTCGAACGCCAGTTCGCCAGCCTGAGCGAAGACCTCGCACGCGCCCGCACCCAGCGCTCGCGCACCGTCGTGAAGGCGCCGGCCGACGGCATCGTGAAGGGCCTGCGCAGCTCCAGCGCCGGTTGGGTCGTGAAGCCCGGCGAAGCCATCCTGGAAGTGGTGCCCGACGAGGACGAGATCATGGTCGAGGCGCGCCTCAACCCGAACGATCGCGGCTTCGTTGAAGTGGACCAGCTGGCGCGCGTGAAGATCACTGCCTACGACTACCTGCGCTACGGCGCCGTCGACGGCAAGGTCAAGCTCGTGGCGGCCGACGCCGACCGCGACGCCGCCATTGCCAACGGCACGCCGTACTACCGGCTGCTCATCAGCATGTCGCAGTCGCACGTGGGACGACCAGAAAACCGCGTCACCGCCGGCATGGAGGCCGAAGTCGACCTGCGCGTGGGGACCGACCCGTTCATCTGGTACATCCTGCGGCCTGTGCTCAAACTGCGGCGCGAAGCCTTCCGCGAACCATGAGCAAGCCCGTGTTGCCGGGCCGGCGCGCGCGCATCGCCCCGGGCGTGCTCTGCGCGACCTTGTGCGTCAGCATGGCGCTGCCGCCCACCGCCTACGCCCAAGCCTCCGAACCCGAAGGACCACCCGCGACGCTCGCGCTGTCGCGCCGCCTGTCGCCGCCGTCCCTGGGCGCCGCCACTTACGCGCAGCGCGTGAAGCAGGCGCTCATTGCGCTGTCGCAGGAATACCCCGAAGTGCTGACCGCGCAGGCCGCTGCCAACACCAGCAGCTTCGGCGTCGACGCGGCCCGCATGGCGCGCTACCCGCGCTTCAAGGTCGGCACCTCGTCGGGCACCTACAGCAGCGGCGCCAAGGACGCGAAGAGCGAGAACTACACCGTGCTCACCGCCGAGGCGCGCGTGAGCCTGATCGATGGCGGCGCCATGAGCGCCGCACAGCGCGCCGCCGAACTCGGCAACCAGGCCGACGACGAAGCCGTGGTCACCACCTCGCAGAAAGTGGTGCTCGATGCGCTCACCGCCTACCTGCAGGTGCAGCGCTTCGACTTGAAAAAGCAGATCGCGCACCGCGCCACCGAAGTCGTGGCCGACCTGTCGAAGGCCGAGGCGCGCCGCGTGGCCCTCGGCGTGAGCGGCGACAACGACCTCAACATGGCCGCCTCGCGCCGCGCTCTCGTCGCCGCGCGCGAGTCCGACTTCGAGGCCCAGCGCGACGAGGCGCTGGCCAAGTTCCGCAACTACTTCAAGTTTTCGCCCGCGCCCGAATCGCTGCCCGTGCTCGCCGCGCCGTCGCACTGGCGCATCGGTTCGCAGGAAGAAGCGCTGCGCCGCGCCGAAGCGCGCAGCACCGAACTGGCCGAAGCCCAGGGCCGCGTGGCGCGTGCGCGTGCGCTGGTCGACCAGACGGAAGCCGGCCTGTACCCCACGCTCGACGCCGTCGTCGTGAAGAGCAAAGACCCGCGCGGCGTGTCGCCGCAAGACCCGACACGCGCCGCGTTTGAATTGAACTGGAACTTCGGCAACGGCTTCGACCGTCAGCTCAAACTCAAGGGCGCCCTGGCCGAAGTTGCGAACCAGGAAGCCAAGATGGAGGGCGTGAAGCTCAACCTGATGGAGCTCACCGCGTCGTCATGGTCCCGCACCGTGGCCGGCCGCGAACGCGAGCGCCAGTTGATGGAAGCCGTCAGCACCTCGGGCCAGGCCTTCCGCGGCCGCCGCCGCCTCATGGAGTTCGGCCGCGAGACCCTGCCCCAGGTGCTCGATGCGCAGCTCGACTACTACACGCTGCTGTTCGACTACATCGACGGCGTGTTCGACCTGCGCATTTCGGAGCTGCGCCTGGCGCGCACCACCGGCGAACTGCGCATCGACCCCATCGGCGTCAACAACTGGATCGACCGCATCTTCGGCCCCCCGAGCCGCAACGTTTTGACCGAAGACGGCCTGCTGGGCGCGCTGTGCATCTCGAGCAACACGGCCTGCGCGAGCGAACCGTTGGTCGATCGCGCGCCGGGCGCGGCGATCGCGAACCCGCCGCTGCGCAGGTCGACGCGCCTCGGAAGCAACTGACCACGAGGCAAGCGGAGCGAAGCCCCTTCGTGAAACACCACGGAACCGGCTTTGCCGGGCCGTAGGTGTTGCCCCCGGTAGGGGGTTGGCGAAGCGGACACGAAGTGCCGCGCAGCCTGGGGGCGAGCTAAGTCTCTTCGGGAATGCCGGGTTCGCCGTCGAGGATTTGATATTTGCGCATCTTTTCCCACAGCACCTTGCGGCTGATGCCCAGGTGCTGCGCGGTGTCCTGGCGCTTCCAGTCGTTGATTTCGAGCGCCGCGATGATGCGGTTGCGCTCGCCGCTGTTCCAGCCCTTGCGATCACCGTTCGCGTCGAGCGCGACCCCCGTGCCGTTGCGGTCGGTGGGCAGCGCAGCCGGTGCCGGCGTGCCGCGCGTGAGTGCGATCGCGCGCTGGATCAGGTTCTGGTCCCAGGCGTGCAACTGCCGCGCGATCACGCCCACGCGCTCCGCAAGATTGCGCAACTGCCGCACGTTGCCCGGAAAGTAGGTTTCGGCCACCGCATCGCTGAGCCAGTGCGGCGTTTCGCCCAAGGCTTCGAGCTCGTCGCCCAGCACGTTCGTCAGCAGCGCCTTGAAGATCGCAATCTTGTCGATCTCGCCGCGCTCTTCGAGGCTCGGCACATGCAGCTCGATGACCGCGAGCCGGTAGAACAGGTCGGCGCGAAACTCGCCGCTCGCCACCATCTCGCGCAGGTTGCGGTTCGTCGCCGCCACGAGCCGAAAGTCGACGCGAATCGGCGATGTTGCTCCCAACCGCGTGACCGCGCTGTCCTCGAGCACGCGCAACAACTTCACCTGCTGATAGCGCGGCAAGTCGCCGATCTCGTCGAGGAACAGCGTGCCGCCCGTCGCCTGCTCGAAGTACCCGCGGTGCGCATGCACCGCGCCGGTGAACGAGCCCTTGGTGTGGCCGAAGAACAGCGACTCGAACAGCCCATCGGGAATCGCACCGCAGTTCACCGCCACGAACGCGCCCTTGCCGTACTGCTGGTGCCCGATGTGAAGCTGCTGCGCTATGCGCTCCTTGCCGACCCCGGTCTCGCCGCGCACCAGCACCGGATGGTTGCAGTCCGCAAAGGCGCCCACTTCGGCGAGCAGCCCCTTCATCGCATCGGAATGCGCCACCAGCATGTCGGGTGCCTGCGGCGCGACATCGCGCGCGCGCAGCTGGCGCACCAGCTTGGCGACCATCGTGCGCAGCTCGGCGCAGGTGAAGTCGTAGGGCAGGACGTGCAGGTACTCGGGCGGATACGTGCGCGAATCGCGCTCGCGCGACGCGGCGGCGACCCAGATCACGGGCATGCCTTGCAGCAGCTCGGTGGCATGCGGCAGCCCGCCGCCATCGATCACGGTGACGCTGATGATCGCGACGGAAGGACGCAATGCGACACCACGGTCCTGCGAAGGCGGCGGCAGGCCATCGGCCCGGATGACTTCCACGTCGAAGCTCGCCATGCACCGCGCAATGCGGTCGAGGATGTCGGCTTTGCCTTCCCAGACAAAGAGGTCGAGTTCGTCGAAGTTGTTGGAGGCACTCATACAGACAATGACAGCCTCACCGAGGCCGCTAACGATTTTCTTCGGGGGTTCTGCATCAATGCACGAGCTCCGCACCAGCCTTGCATGAGAGTCGGGCGCCGACCTGTGCGTTCGTGAGGTCGATGCCGAGGCTTGTCAGGAGCAATTGCACCAACGGATTGATGACAGACTTAAGCAGGGGCGCGATTGCTGTCTTGAGCAAACCTAATACCGTAGACACCGTGCCATTGACAACATTCACCAACGCATCACCGAGCAAGCCTGCTGAGGTGCTTGGCGGGTAGATGTTCAACTCAAGACCCGCGATCGTGTCAAGAATGGGGCCCGTGACATTGGCGGTGGCAGATGTAGATAGGTATTTCTGCGCTGGTAATGAAGTGTCATTCAGGTCCTTCAAAAGTCCGGGATCATTGGATTCGAACGCTAGGCTTCCAATTCCGCCGCCGTACAACGGTGGGTTGATCGCGAACCCGATTCCACCGCCGCCAAACGCGGTTCGCTTCGCGCTGTCCTTCTCTGGCACCCAACTTCCATCTGCCTTTTGGTACTCAGAAGTGCATAACGCGACGATAACGACGAGGCATTTCTTCCTCGCTTGCACTGTTCCGATATCGAGCAAAGGCACGGGGTCGACTGTCGGAGGTAGCTCAGATGAAGAAAATACCTTCTGCTTTGCATCACTCAGTTTTTCTCCCATCTTGCCAATGCGCAATGTCGCCACATTGGATTGGGAATTTGCCCACAGTTTCTTGTTTGATGGATTGCTGCAGTCGTAGTCTTTGACATTTGCTGATGCAGGTGCAACATCCAGAGCGATGTCAATTCGACTCGAAAGAGGTTTCACGTCCGAGATAACCGGCTTCGCATCCGTGTGGCATACCAGATCGATGATTTTGCAATTTTCCGGAGGCGCAAGATTGATGACTAACTGAAGAACTGAAATGAGGGCGGAACCCAGCGACTCAAGAAGCGAAGTTGTCAATCCCGTGATCGAACCCGCGTTCAGATCGACAGAGACCAGCGCCCGAATTTGCGAGGTGCGAACGTAGATTTTGTCGGGCCCCATTGGCGTGGCCTTGGCGAGTTCCGGATTACCGACTGCGGAGAACTGTGGCGGTTCAACGACCTTCACGATGGCCGTGACACCGGCAACCGGGAGTGCGACGTTGGCAAGGACCGCTGATGGATCCGCACTGTTGGCCTGGCTGTTGGCCAATTGCACCAGTGCCTGCGTCAACTGTGCCGCCTGTAGAGAAACATCCAGCGCGCTGCTTGCGGTGCCGGTCACCACGCCCAAAGCATCACCGACCCTTATCGGCGGGAGATTTAATTTGAGTGCGAGCGCCGTCGCCAAATCCTCAAACTGCCCGATGAGCCCGGCTTCGACTGAGGCGCCGTTTGTCTGAAGCACGCTCGCCATCGCTCCGAGGAGTTGCGCCACGGTTACATCTGCGTTGAGAACACCATCGTAGTTTCCGACGGCGACGCCGACCTTTGGGGCCAAAACATCGAGAAAGCTGAGCAGATTGATCTGCGAAGTCACGAGGCCTTGCCAGCCAACAGCTCCCAGATTGATGCTTCCGCCAAGTAGGCCGCCGACGAGCGCATTGAGGATCGGCGATTGACCGGTTTGCAGGGTCAGCAGTGTGCTGTTGATGCTCAAGGCTGCCTTGGGCAGCGCGCGCGCTGCAATCGCTTGTACAGCGATTGTTCGGTTTCCAGTGAAGAAAATGAAAAGAGGATCAGGTGTCCGCGTGACGTTCACCCGTATCGCATTCTTCTCGGTGGCAATCTCATCGAAGTGGTTTGCATGGGTCGTGTCCTGGGAGTTCCATCTCCCGCAGGCCATGTCGGCATCTGTGAGCCAATAGGTCGCCGGCATGTTGCGATTGGTGCCTTCATTTGCATTGGATTTGGCTGCACCAAAGGCCGCAGTGCAGTTGTTGGCGTTCAGCGCTTGCGCACCAGCCAACGCCGCTAAGTCGGCAGTTTTCTGGAACTCCCTTTTCAAGTAGAAGAGGTAACCAAGCTCAATGCTGGTGAACAAGATAACCGCGAAGCTCAGGAAGATAGCGACATGGATCACCACCGAGCCTTGCTGCGATCGGCGACTTTTTCTCTTGTGGGTCAAGTTGTTCATGTCAGTTGGCCCTACATGGAGAATTTGGCAGAGCCAAAGATTTTGGAAGGCGCTACGACATCAGGGAGCGCGATGATCGGATGCTCCTTGTAGGGGTACGAAACGGTCACAAGGCCCGAACTAGTGACGGTGACAAAGACGTTCGGGTTGCCTTGCAACCAGATCTTTCGCTGTTCGGTTGTGTTTGCGACATTTGCCGGCGTTACCAGCGATGTAGCCAAGGAGGCATAGACAATGTTCTTGATCAGCGCAATGTTGGCCGTCTCCGTCGGATCATTGACGCCGGCAAAGGCGCGCGCGCCGTCCTCGGCTGCGCGTGAGATCGCCTGCTGCGCGTACAGCACAGCACCAAAGGAAACAATGCCGTAGAGAACTAGAAGCAACGTCGACAGCACAAGCGCGAATTCGATCGCGGCAATGCCCCGCTGTAATTCGCGCCTAGACCTTAGAAAAAGATGTGTGCTCACATTCCGCTCCCCGCCATGGGATCGGTCATCAACATGCTGGCTCTGCCTTGAATCTTGCTCGGCATCAAAAAGCCAAAGCCAGGCAGCGATGGCGCCAGGGGGTGCGCTTCGTAGTCGTAGTCGACCGTCACGATCATCTGGCAGCGTGCTGCGAGGGTTGAGCCGCAACCCGGGATCGCACCGCTGCTAGTGCAACCGGCGTCGCCGCCGACGAGGCAGAGCTTTGCATCAACCGTTGCAGCGCTTAGCCAGCTGGTGACACCCAATTCGGCGACCTTCTTTGCCGCGAGTTTGCGACACGCGAGTTGAGTGGCGCAGATCGCGGGAACCACCGTTTGATAACGAAGCGCGGCCCTCGCGCCTTCTTCGGCCGCGTTCTGCATGCCCAGGCGGATGGTGAAGAGGATCCCGTAACTGAGAATTGCGTAGAGCACCACGAAGACGAGCGGAAAGACGAGCGCGTACTCCAGCGCGTAGATGCCGCGCTGACAGCGCGGTGAGGGGAGTGCGCGGGTTGTCCTCATGGTGTGGTCTGTGTCGAAAGCGGCTGCGTCTCGTCTTACTTGCCGCTGCCGCTCGTCGATGTCTTGACCGTCGAACTCATGTGCTCTGGAATGGGATGCTCGAAGCTCTTCAGATAGCGGTCGTAGCTGCGGCTGGCGACACTTCCCGCGATAGGCCGAGGCGTTTTCGACGCGACCTCTCCGCTTCGCTGCCAGGCGAAAAGGTTTGACGTCGCATCGCCAACCTGAAGCGGGAGGCTGTAGGTTTCTTCTTCCTCTGCCACAACGGCCGGGGTCTCCATGGCCGGCTTCGCAGCGGCGGCGGCAGCATCCGCGGCCGGTGCTGCGGTACTGCTGGTGCCGCCTTGCGTGGCGCCTGCGCTGACGGTCTGCGCAGAGGCTGTCGCCGTCACGAAACAAAAGGCCGCGGCCAGCGTGCAGGCGGACAGTGTGGAAAGCCGGTGGGCAAGCTCGTTGTTGTTCATGGTGTCCCTCGTGGTGAAGTCGGGTTCGGTGAAAGAGGCGTGTCTGCGGCCGAGATGGACGGGTTCAACTGGTTGGCGGTGCGCACGCCACCCATGCCAGCCCAGCGGGTGGGCTTAAGTGCGAGCGGCAAGGGCGCTATCGGCTCATCGCGCGGGAGCGTCGCGGACGCCGGTGCCGAGGCGGCGGAGTTCCCTGCTGCAGAGCGCATCTGCAATGCGGCCGCGCGCACGGCGGCGCGCGTGGCTTCAGGCATGCGGTTCGCATCCATCAGGGCCGTGGCTTGTTCGGGCTGATGCGTGGCTTCGAGATAGAGCGCCACATTGGCCTGTGCCTGCTTGCTGTCGGGCTGCAGCTGCAGGGCCTGCATCAGCGGCAGGCGTGCCTCCTCAAGCTGGCCGGCGCGCAGGCTCGCGTAACCCAGATCGCTCAGCAGCAACGCATCCGTCGGCGTTCGACGTTGCGCCTGCTTGAACAGTTGCACCGCTTCTGCATAGTGGCCGCGTGCGCCGGCCAGCAGGCCCAGGCCCCTGTAGCCCGCGGCCTCCTGGGGGGTGGTCAGCAAGCGCTTGTAAGCGGCTTCGGCGGGCTCAGCCTGGCCGGTCTGGCGCAGCGCGTCGGCGCGCACGCGGGTGGAGTCGGGCGTAACGCCCCAGCGCTGCTCCAACGCGTCGATGTGTGCCAGCGACGCGAACCACAGGCCTTGCTGCTGCATCTGGCCGACGACCTTGAGGTAGGTCGCCTGGGTGTCGATGTTGGCGCCGGCTTTCGTTTCGTTGGTGGCCTCGAAGGCCTGTCGCTGCTGGGCGTCTTCGCCGGCTGCGTAGTGGTCCTTGGTCGCGGCACAGCCGGAAACGGCCAGAGCCAACCCCATGGCCATGGATGCCCAGACGATGCGCACAGATGGGTTGAAGAATGCGCTCATTTGCCGACGCTCCCCAAGGCACGGAAGATGGCGATGAAGCCGGGGCCTGCAGTCACGATCAGCAACGCAGGCAGCAGCGTGAGGACCATGATGCCGGTCATCTTCACGGTGATCTTTCCGATGCGTTCTTTCATTTCCGAGCGGCGATGTTCGCGAAGGCGATCGCTGAAAGCGCGCAGAGGCTCCTGGACCGCACCGCCATGGCGGTCGACCTGCACCAGCAGCGCAACCAGGCTGCCCAGGTTTTCGTTTTTGTGCAGCGTGGCAAGGCGGTGCAGCGAATGTTCGCGGGTGCGGCCTTGGGCGTATTGCCGATTGGCCAGCGTCAACTCGTAACCCAAGACGCGCAGCACGTGTGAGAAGTCAGTGGCCATGACCTGCAGCCCCTGGTCCAGGCTCATGCCGACGCCTTGCAGCAATTTCAAAAGATCCACAAAAAGCGGCAGCTCTCTGGCGACTTGCGTTCGTCGACCGGCGGCAATTCGGCCCAGCACCCATTTCGGCCCCATGAAGCCGATCACGAAAAGGACGGCAAGCACGAGGATGATGGTGCTTTGCTTGAGCCCTCCGCTCCAGAAAGCAAACGCCAGCAAGGGCAGCAAAATCGCCAGCAGCACGCGCGTGACGAGAAAGATCAACTGGGCACGCTGGGAAGGCAGTCCGCATTGGTCGATGAGGTTGCGGTCTTCGTCGGCAACGAAGGCCCGTCCGAGGCGCGAATCCAGCCAGTGGAATGGCAACTCGACGTCGGGCTTGTAGGACCCGCCGAACGCCGTGTCGACTTCGGTGGCGCCCGTGGCCGACGACACCGTGCCTTGGTGAATCGCCTTGCCGATCGCCTGGCCGCTGCGTGCACGGCGCAGCTCCGACGCGATCAACGTACTGGCTGCCACAAGCAGGCCGAGCGCCAGCAGTCCCAGGCTGATGACCGTCAATACACTGGGTGTCAGCATCATGCGATCCTCGCAAGCCGGTACAGCAGCAGGCCCCCCAGCGCTTGAAGCCCAGCGCCCGTGAGGACAAGCATCCGGCCGGAGCCATCGTTCCACATCCCAAGAAAGTAGCTTGGGTTGTTCATGATCATTAAGGTGCCCACTCCCACGGGCAGCAGTCCCAGAATCCAGGCCGACAACCGTGTTTCCGACGACATCGCCACCAACTCGTGCTCGGCCTGTTCGCGATCGCGCATGAAGTTGCTCACGCGTTCGAGCAACAGGTCGGCGCGTCCGCCGTAGCGGACGCCCAACCCGAGGATCGCGGCCAGAAGAAACATCTCCTCGACGCGCACGTTGGTAGCGGTCTGGTGCAGTGCCTTGTCCAGGTCCACGCCCGCACGCACCAAGGCGGCCGAGCGTTCCAGGTGGCCGCGCAGCGGCTCCCGCGTGCTGCCGATGGCAAGCTGGAAGGCCGCCTGCGTCGAATTGCCGATGGTGATCAGGCGAACCATGGCGTCGATGTATCCAGGCAATTGGCTCACCAGCTTGCGACGCATCTTTTGCAACCGAAGCCAGACGCCGAAAGTGCCGGCCAGTGCGAGCAGCAGCAGCGCGGCGAGCGCGGCAAGCCAGCCACCGAACAAGCCGGCGACCAGCGACAGCGCCACAACGGCGACCAAGCCGAGAACGAGCAACCGAGCTTCGACCACGCCCGCCAGCCATCCGGGCATCGCCCGGTCAAGCCAGCGTTTGGGTCGAGCGGCCGCTGCGGCCGTGGCCTCGGTCTCGAGCCATGGGTCGGTGGTCAGTCCAGAGACGCCGCTGCCCATCGGCTCGGCTGCCCGCGCGGGCGGAATCGCGGAGAAGGCCGTCGGTGCCGACGCGCCCGCCCGGATCTGTTGATCGAGATGCCGCCCCACGGCATGTTGCGTCTGGCGCTTCTTTGCCCATTGCCACAGGAACAGGCCACACGCTGCCAGCAGCAGCGCGACCACTGCAACGCCGAGCAGCACGATCTCACGCACGGGGCTCTCCCTGCTGCGAGCGCGCGAGTGACTGGCGGAACCTCGTGATCTTCGGGGAGTGCGGCGCGATGCCGAGCGACACCCAGCGGTCGCGCTCCTCGCCATCGGGTGAAACGACCGGCTCGTAGCGATATAGCTCCTGCATCGCCACCACGTTGTCGTTGACGCCCGTCACTTCACTCAGCGAGATGATGCGGCGTTGGCCGTTCGACATCCGTCCGATCTGCACGATGAAGTCGATCGCGCTGGCAATCTGGCGTCGCAGGCTCACCTCGCTGCCTTGGTAGCCGGCGAAGCCCGCCAGCATTTCGAGGCGATAGAGGCATTCGCGCGGCGAACTCGCGTGGATTGTTCCCATCGAGCCTTCGTGGCCGGTGTTCATGGCCTGCAGCATCTCGATGACTTCCGCGCCGCGCACTTCACCGACGATGATTCGGTCGGGCCGCATGCGCAGGCTGTTGCGCAGCAGGTCGCGGATCGACACCACGCCGGTGCCATCGAAGCCTCCGGGTCGGCTTTCGAGGCGCACCACATGGCTGGTGCTGAGCGAAAGCTCGGCCGTGTCCTCGATCGTGATCACGCGCTCTCGCGAGGGAATGAAGCTGGCCAGCGCATTGAGCAGTGAGGTCTTGCCGGAACTGGTGCCGCCGCTCACGAGTACGTTGCAACGTGCGCGCACTGCGATCTCGAGCAGTTGGGCCATGCCGGCATCGAAAGTGCCAAGCTTCACCAAGTCGGCTGGCGTGAGTGGCTCCTTGCGAAACTTGCGGATCGAAACGGAGAGTCCGTCAATCGCCAGCGGTTCGATGATCACGTTGATGCGGCCGCCATCGGGCAACCGTGCGTCGACCATGGGATTCGATTCGTCGAGCCGGCGTCCCAACGGCGCTAGGATGCGCCGCACGATGCGCATGACGTGTTCGGAGTCTGCAAAGCGCAGCGTCTCGCGCTCCAGCATGCCGTGGCGCGACACATAGACGTTCTGGTAGCCGTTGATCAGGATGTCTTCGACAGCCGGATCGTTGAGCAGGTCTTCCAGCGGGCCGAAGCCGGCCAGCTCCTTGGTCAGCGCATCGGCGATGAGCTGCATCTCGCGGTCGTTGATCGGTACGCGGCGCAGGCGCACGAAGCTGTCAACCTCCAGTTCGACGAATTGCTGGATCGACGCGCGCGACCAGCGACCGAACTCCGCACCCAGTTCTTCGATGCGACTCAGTAGGTGATCGTGCGTCCAGCTCTTGATGTCCTGGAACTGCTGGGAGTTGATGAACGCCTGGTCGTCGTCGGCAAATTCGATATCGGTGGACATGGGCTGTTCAACCTTGGGTAGAGCTCTTCCGGAAGCCGGTAATCTTCGACATCAGCGTCGAAGGCCAACGCGTGGCTCCGAGTGGGGCGGGCACAGAGCCTGTCGCGCACTCCTCGTGCAGGCTGCGCGCGAGGCCGGCTACGGCCTGCGAATAGGGGTCGTTGCGTGCGATGCGAACCAGCATCTCGCCGCGACTTGCGGCGCCGAGCAATGGGGCGCTGCGCGCCGGCAACACGTGGCGAAGCGACAGTTCAAGCCGCTCGGCGATGTCCTTGGCCGACAGCCCCACGTGGGCGTCGAACTTGTTGACCACAAGCGACAGCTGGTCGGTCTCGATGCCGCGCGTGCGCAATTCCTTGAGCATGGTTGCGGTGGACACGATGGCACCGATGCTCTGGTCACACACGACCCAGGAGCGCTGCGCTTCCTTCACGGTCTGCGCCACGAAATCGATGGTCGAGAAGCCGCCGAGGTCGGCAATCTGGAAATCGAAGAAGTCGCCCAGCCGCTTGATCAGAGCGACCGAGTCGGCGTGCGAGATCTCGCGCACCTGCGCGAGGCTTGCCGGCAGTGGCAACACGGCGATGCCGCTGGCGTGATGCGCGAGAGCGGTTTGCAGCAGCGTCTGGTCGAGGCGGCGCAGGTTGCGCACGCCATCGACGAAGCTGAAGCTGCTCTGCGTGTCGAGGTATAGCAAGCCGTCGCGTGCAGGCAGGCCCAGGTCGAGCAGGGCGACGCCGTGTCGCGCGCTGCGGCCCGGGGCCTTCGTCGGCGCTTGAGCCGGCTGGGCCAGTTGGTCGTGGAGCACGAGCGACAAGCTGGCCGCGAGCGTGGTCACGCCGATGCCTGGCCGGGCGCCCAGCAGCGCGATGGTGTTTCCGCGCGTGCCGCTCGACAGGCTGCTGCGGCGGTCAAGCAGCTTGCGCAGCGTGTTGGCCGCATCGGTCTGCGGTGCGGCCATGTCGATGAAGTCGTCCACACCGGCACGCAGCGCGGCCAGCATCGAGGCCGGCTCGGCCGAGACGCCCGTTGCCAATACCGGCAGTTCGGGCCAGTCGCGCCTGAGGTGTTGATGCAGCTCGCTTGCCGCCTGGGCGTGGTTGCCGGAGAAATCGAGAAAGACGGCTGCGGGGCTGAGCAAGGCGATGCGCTCACCAACCAACTTGGTGTCGGGCGGTAGAACCACCACGGCGCCCTGCCTGCCGAGCGCATCGGTCAACCAGGTGATGTGGCCGTCGTGAGGCGAGGCGAAGAGATAGGTCTCTGCACCGGTCTCAGGGAGTGGATCGTGGGGGGCGTTCATGGCGTCGGCCACAGGTCGTGAATGGCTGGTGTCCATCAACGGGAGAAGCCCGGCACTGTCGTGCCAGAGGCCGGCCCCAGGAGGTGCGCGCGCCACACGGGGCCATCACGCTGCTCGGCACCGCCTGGCAGGTATGGTGTGAGATCGGTGTTACGCGCAATCGGCTTCACCAGGTGCGGGGTGACGAGAATGACCAGTTCCTTCTCGCTCATCTGGTACCTGTTCTGTTTGAAGAACGTACCGATCACCGGGATGTCGCCGAGCAGCGGCACCTTGTCTGCGTTCGAGGTGGTGGTGCGGCTCACGAGGCCGCCGATGATGAAGCTCTCGCCGTCGCCGAGTTCGACTGTGGTGTCGGCACGGCGCGTACTGATGGCCGGTACCGCAACGCCTCCGATGCTCAGCGAGTTGGTGTAGTCGAGATCACTGGCTTCCGGTGCCACCTTGAGCACGATGCGATCGTTCGAAAGCACCGTGGGCGTGACCGTAAGGCCGATGCCGAAAGGCTTGTATTCGATGCTCGTGGTGCCCAAGCCCTGCGGGGCGGGCACCGGCAGTTCGCCGCCGGCCAGGAAACTCGCGCTCTGGCCCGACAGCGCCACCAGCGTGGGCTCGGCGAGCACGCGTGCCATGCCGTTGCCTTCGAGGAAGCCGACATTCAGCCCGATACCGGCCTTGCCGAAGTTGAACAGCAGGCTGAAGGCTTGTGCGAGCGGGTTGGCGTAATCGCCGCTGATGCTTCCGTCCGATGCGAAAGACGCGGACCTCAGTGACGCCGGCGTGAAGGAGCCAAAGCTGAATCCGTTGGAATTGGCACGCGTGCTGAAGATGTTGAGGCCCGCCTGCTTGAGCACGCTGCGATTGAACTCGACGACCTTGACCTCGACCTGCACGGTGTTGCTGCGCACGTTGACGACGGAACGGTCGACCAGCAGGGCTTTTTCTCCGCCGGCGGCCAGCGCTGCATCTCGCGCTTCCTGGTGCGCGGTCATGCTGTCGAGCGTGCCGGTGAGTGTCGAGGCGCGCCGGCGCACTTCGAGCGCATACACCGTGGCGGTCGATTGGCCCTTTTCCCAGAGCATCAGCGTGGTCCGGCCTGCGGCCTTGCCGGTCACGATCAGGCGCGCGGCCGGGGAGTTCGGAGATTGACGCGTGAGCGCCACTCCGGCGACCGTTTCGTCGGCAATGGCCATGCGCTCGATGCCCTTCGGGATCAGCAGTTCCTTCTGCGTGCCTGCATCGACGCGGAATTGGATCGGCGCGCCCGGGGCGACGGCTTGTGCATTGGCGACCGAGGACGCAACAGGCCAGATGCCCGGTGCCAGCAAGCACAGCGCCACGAGGGTCGGACGCAGGGCATGAACCGGGGCGCTGGGTTTCGCGCGAGGAGGGTGCGTCATGGTGTGTTTTTCGTGCGGGGCATGCATGGTCGTGGCGCCGATCAATAACGGATGGTTTCGCTGCGGTCGCCGCGGATGACTTCGACCTGCAGTCCACCGCGGCTGGCGCCGGTGTCGGTTGCTGCGGGGGCTCGCACTGCGGCTGCGGGGGCGCGAACGGCGCCGGGTTTGCCGCCAGTCACGAAATCGGCAGCCGTCAGACCTGCTTGGGCACGGTCCAGGCCTTCGAGCGGTGCCCGCGGCGGTTCGCCGCGTTTGGGTGGTGCTGGCTGCAGAGCTGTAGGCAATTCGGCAAACAGCTTTGGATCGGGCTCCGACATATCGATGGGGTTGCGCAGTGCCAGCAGCAGGCGGCCACTGTTCTCCGCGAGCGCCAGGCGATTGACATCGTCCACCGGTACCGCAAGCACAGCCGTGCGCGCGGCTTCGGCGCGTTGCTGCGAGTTGCCGTTCTTGTCGGCTTTGGAAGCCAAGCCATCGACTGAAGCGTTGCCGAATGCCAGCACACGCTTGCGCGACAGCAGCAGGCGTGCCTGGCTGCGGTCGATGTCCTTGCTGTCGGATTTCAGCATCAGGAAAACGTCGACGAAGTCGCCGGGTTGGACCTTGTTGCCCACACCCATGACTTCGTCGGCTTTGACCGCCACAGCGCGCTCACCTTCTGCAACGCGTAAAGCGAGACCTGAAGCCAACTGGCCTTCGAGAAGGGGGGAGCCTTCGCCCAAGTCGATCACCGGCACGCGGCCGGCGAGCGGCGCAGTCTCTTTGAAAGCGCCCGTCGGATTGATCGTCAGTTGTTCCACGCGCAACGCATCGGCGGGGATCGCCTGCCCGGCCAGCAGCGGCTTGGCGGCGACGACTACGGGGAAGGTCTGGACCTGTGACGCCTTGGCGGGCGCTACACCGGCGCTTGCGGTTGCAGGCGGCGGAGGCGGCGCCTGGCGGCTGAGAACCCATGCATAGCCTCCGAGCGCGAGGGCCAGAAGCACGAGGATGGCGGCGATGATTTTGGGGAGGTTGATCATGGGCGGCGGACCGAAGGAAGCGAGCAAACGATCGCGAGGAAAGGAAGGAAGGACCTGCGAGTCGGGTCAGAGCTGGGTGTGGCTAGCTCTGTCGCCCCCAAACCATCCACGCCGCAGTGGCTAACGCGAGATAGGCCGCATAGGGAATGATGCGAGGCCGGTGTGTCGGGGTGCCGGACTCGGGTGTTCGCGACGGGCCGGCAAGCAAAAGGGCGAGTCGCGGAAAAAAAGGCCAGCGCTTGAGAGCGAGCCAGAGGAGGCTGTGAGCGCTAGCCATCAGGCTGGCGCCGATCCAGATCAGTGCCAGGGCCGAAAGACCGACCCACAGTCCCAGGGCGCCAGCGAATTTCACGTCGCCTGCTCCCATGAGACCAAATGCATAAAAAAGCAGCAAGAAGCCGAATCCGACACCGGCGCCGAGAAGAGCAGAGGTCCAGTCAATTTCGAACGGCTGCATCCCAAAGACGAGTGCCGCGAGAGCCGTGGCGGCTCCAGCAAGCACCAGCCAGTTGGGAGCACGGCGCTCTCGAAAGTCATAGACAGTCACGAAAAGCAGCCAAAGCAACAGGACGATATCGGCTTTCAAGCTCGACTATTTTTGCTTACTGACTAGGAATAGGACCACCGAGCGCGGTGGAAATCCGGGAGTAAACGCCGGTGATTGCGCTGCCGAGTGTTCCCGTGGGCAGGAACACGACTGACAAAATAACGGCCATCATCCCCGCAATAATTCCATATTCAATTGCAGTAGCACCCTCTTCATCGCGCAGAAAACGAGTAATAGAACTAAGCATGGTGATCTCCTGAAAGGAAGTGTTAACAAAGGCTGGCACGGTGGATGTTATACAGCGTAACTCCGTGTATCAAGGGCAGAAACACATGGGATCGAGTCGCGGATGTGCTACCCGGAGGGGTAAAGCAGGATGGCGGCCAGCCCCGATCCTCCCCCGCAACGGGGCAGAAAAGGTCACTTATTCACAGTCTGGAAAGGACGGTTTCCCTCTGTAAATCGCATGCACACTGGCATGGACGAGGGGAACACGTTACGGGCGCGGGAACGTCCGGAAGTTGAGCGTTACGGGAACACACCCGTTACGTGTTACGTAGCACGGTACCCTGGAGTGCAATTTGTAACACTCAACGAGATGGCCTCGTTTGGGTAATAAGTCACGCTTTCGGGGTGGAGACCCCTCCGGTGATGTGGGCTCAGCCCAGGATTTCTTCGTGGAAGAGCTTCCACTCGCCGCCCTGGCGGAGCCAGTACTGGCGGCGGGTACGGCCGTTCTTCTCGCCCTCGAACACCTCGCCGAAGGTGGCGACCATGGTGTCCTCGGTGTCGCGCCAGTGCAGGTACGACGTATCCTTGATTTGCACTCGTTTACCTTGTGCGTAGGTCAATTCGTCGCGGAGTACCGAATTGGCATCGACGGGCTTCCGGCTGGCGCGCTGGAAATCCGGCAAATAGAATTTCTTCAATTGCGCTTCATTGCCGCTGGCTCGTGCATCTTTCCAGGCGGTAATTGATTCGGCGAATTTCTTTTCTTCTTTTTCGGCCTGCGGCTGCGAAATCCATTGCAGGCTGCGCGCGGTGACGACAGGGGTGGCGCCGATCTGCACCTTGCGCAGCAGCTGCTTCAAGTCGGGGTTGGCCATGACGACGCAGCCGTCGCTGGCGAGCGGCGCCCGCGCAAACTGCTGGGGCGGGGTGCCGTGCAGCCAGATGCCGCTGCCGGTCTTGCCGCGCCGCACGTCGTACGGGTTGGGGTAGTTGATGGGGAGGGCGCCGGCGCCGTAGAAGTCTTTGAGCGAGCGCGGGTCGAGGCTGCTGGTGATGTAGTACACGCCCAGCGGGGTGCGCGCGTCGCCTTCGACGGTTTTGTCGGTGCCCGACTTGCCGACGGAGATGTAGTAGTCGGCGACGAGCTTCATGCCCTTGTCGGAGTTCTCGAACAGGTACAGCCGCGAGCGCGACGCATCGACGGCAATGGCGAAGCGGCTGCGGGTCGAGAGGGTGAGGAACTGCGAGGGCACGGTGCCGGCAGGCGGGCGTTCGCGCAGGGCCTGCAGGCGGCGGCGCGATTCCTCGTGCAACTCGACCATGGCCGGGTTGCCGCGCAGGCGCGCGATGCCGGCGGTGTCGGGCATGGCGTTCGAGGGCGGCACCTGCGCTGCGAGCAGGTCGCCGTACACGAGCTGCGCAAGCTGGAAGTTCGGATGGTCGCGCACGAGGGTCTGGGCCTTGGCCAGCGCCTCGCGGCTCTTGCCGCGGCCGAACAGTTCGTAGACGCCGATCAGGCGGGCCTCGGCGCCGCTGGCTTCCTGGAGCGGCGCGGCTGTTCTTGCGGACTTGCGGGCCGGGCGCGTGGCGCCTTGGCTGTCCGCCGCGGCCGCCCGTTTGCTCTTGGCTTGCAACTGCGTCTTGCTGGCGCCGCTGCCGGCTTTGCTGGCCCGGGCTTCCTTGACGGACGCGCGACTGCCGCCGGCCTTGGCGCTCTTCGCGCTGCCGGCCTTGGCTGTCTTGCTGCTGCCGCTGCTGTGGTTGTTGGCTGCGAGCGCGGCGCCGGGCGTGGCCAGCAGAAGCGCAGAGGCGGCCATCAAGGCCGCGAGCAGTTTCCCGCTCCTCAGCGGGAACGGGAGGGTCTGAAGCCGGCCTTGCCGGACGATGTCTGCCACTAGCCGCCGACGCTTTCCTTGCGAATGTGCCACTGGTTGCCAGAGCGTTGGAGCTCGAGCGTCTTACGGCTCGCGATGTTGAGGTTGTCCGCGCGGTAGACCTGACGGAACTTGGCGGTGGCGGTCTGTCCATCGACCTTGATCGCGAGGTTCTCGAGGTTCACGCTGATGCTGGACTTGCCGACGATGCGCGCGCGGCGGTCTTCTTCCCAGGCCTTGCGGCTTTGTCCGCCGGCGGGCGAGAAGTCGCTGCCGTAGGCGGCGAGGTAGCGGTCCATGTCCTGGCTGGCCCAGGCCGAGGCCCAGCCGCGCACGACGGATTCGATCTCTGCGGTGGAAGCCGGCGCAGCGGCAGGTGCCGGTGCGGGTGCCGGTTCAGGCGTCTTGGCCACCGGCGCGGGCGCTGCGGCCACCTTGACGGGCGGTGCGACAGGCGCGGCGGCGGGTGCCGGCGCCGGTGGGGGCGCCTTGGCAACGGGCGCAGGTGCGGGCACGGGAGCCGGAGCGGGTGCCTTGGCGACCGGAGCAGGCGCCGGGGCGGGCTTCGCAGCCGGTGCCGGTGCGGGCGTCGTCGTGGCCGATGCCACGAGGGTCGAGCCGCCCTTCGAGCCGGCCGTCGGCGTGGTCGTGAAGAGCGAGCGGATCACGGCCAGCTTGGGCTGCACCGCGGTGTTGTTCTGGTCGAGCTGCAGGGCCTTGCTGTAGGCCTGGCTGGCCAGCCGCGCGTACACGTCGCCGAGGTTTTCCTGGGCGGTGGCGTAGCTGGGGTTGGTGCGAATGGCGCTTTCGAGGGCGTTGCGGGCCTTGTCGAACTGGTTCTGGCTCGCGTAGATGACGGCGAGGTTGTTGAACGGCTCGGGCAGCTCGGGCGCGTCTTGCGTGAGCTGGGTGAAGGCGGCGATGGCCTCGGCGCGCTTGCCGGTGTCGAGCTGGATCACGCCCTTCAGGAAGCGCATCTGCGGATCGCGCGGCTTGTCCTTGAGGAAGGCCTCGGCCTTGGTCATGGCCTCGTCGAGCTTGCCGGACTGCATGAGGCGGTCAACGTCCTCGTGTTCGGTTGCGGCCAGCGCGGGGAGCGCGGTGCCGCAGGCCGCAACGGCCAGGAGCAGGGCGCGCACGGTGGGGGAGAAGCTGAAGCGGGCGCGAGGCCTGGGGCTCTTGGGCATTGCGGACAAGACCTCGTGGTAGGGGAAGGGGAATGCGGCAGGCATTGTAAATGGGGCTCGTCACCTCTGGATACCAAGCTGACAGGGCATTCGATGGCCCTATTCACAGTTATGCCGAACTTGCGCAGTGCAGCATCATCCTGTAACGTCATGTAAGCAAAGTACACGTATTTACCCTGATTTTTCTATCCCTCTGGAGTCCGTCTTGAAGATCACCAAACGCCGCCTGCTCGAAGGCGGCGCTGCAGCCATTGCCAGCTCGCTGTTCACTCCGGCCTCGTGGGCCCAGCGCGCCGCGGGCGGCGATGCCGCCTGGCCGACCAAGCCCGTGCGCATCCTCGTGGGCTTTCCGGCCGGTGCCTCGCCCGACCTGGCTGCGCGCGCCATCGCCGAGCCGCTCTCGAAGATCCTGCGCCAGCCGGTGACGGTGGAGAACAAGCCCGGCGCCAGCGGCAACCTCGTGGCCGCCGAAGTGGCCAAGGCCACGGACGACCACACGATCGGCGCGCTGATCAACGGCAACCTCACGATCGCCAAGCTGCTGAACCCGTCGCTGGGTTTCGACCCCGAAAAAGACTTCGCGCCCATCGGCCTCATCGGCACCGCGCCGCTGGTGCTGGTGGTGTCGGGCAGCGCCACGGGCAAGTCTGCGGCCGACCTGCTGCTGTGGGTGCGCAACCTGGGCAGCGGCGGCAAGTACGGCACGCCGGGCGTGGGCACGGTCGGCCATCTGGGCATGGAGCTGCTCAAGAGCCGCGCCGCCATCACCGCGCAGCACAAGCCCTACACCGGCAACCCGCAGGTGATTGCCGGCATCCTCGCGGGCGAGATCCAGCTGGCGCTGCTGCCGCCGGGCCTGGCGATGCCGCATGTGAAGTCGGGCAAGCTCAAGGCCATCGGCGTGACCTCGCCCGAGCGCAGCCCGCTGGTCAACGAACTGCCGACGATCCGCGACGCCGACGTGCGCGGCGCCGACCTGGAGATCTGGACCGCGCTCGCCGCGCCTGTGAGCATGAAGCCGGCGGCCGTGGCCAGGCTGAACGCCGCGCTGGTCGAGGTGATCAGTTCGCCCGAGGTGAGCGAGGCCCTGCTGAAGACTGGCTGGCAAGCGCAGCCCGGTTCGCCCGACACGCTGGCCAAGCGCATGCGCGCCGACACCACGCGCCTTGGCGGCGTGATCATCATGAAGGGCATTCGCTCCGAAACCTGAGCTCGCCCCCAGGCTTCGCGCACTTCGTGTCGCTTCTCCAACCCCCTACCGGGGGCAACACCAGCGGCCCGGCGAAGCCGGTTCCGCGGTGTTTCTGAAAGGGCCAGCGGCCGTGCGTGGATGGCCTAAAGCAGCGCCGACACCTGCCGGGCCGCATCGATCAGCGCCGGCAGCATCGTCTCCTGCATCACCTTCGCACTCGTGCGATTCGCCTGCCCGCTGATGTTCAGCGCGGCCACCATGCGGCCCTGTCGGTTCACGATGGGCGCGGCCACGGAAATCAGGCCTTCTTCCAGTTCCTGGTTCACCAGGCACCACTGCTGCTTGCGCGCCTGGGCCACCTTGGCCATGAGCGCTTCGATGTCGGTCACGGTGTGCTTGGTCAGCAGCTCGAGGTTCGACGCCTCGAGCCGTGCGCGCACCTCGTCGTCGCTCAAGTCGGCCAGCAGCAGCCGGCCGAGCGACGTGCAGTACGCCGGCAGCCGCGAGCCCACGCCCAGGCTGATGCGCATGATCTTCTGCGTCGGCACGCGCAGCACATAGACGATGTCGGTCGCGTCGAGCACGGCGGCCGAGCACGACTCCTGCACCTGTTGCACCAGCGCTTCCATCACGGGTTCGGCGCGGTTCCAGATCGGCATCGACGACAGGTACGCAAAGCCCAGGTCGAGGATGCGCGGCGTGAGCGTGAAGAGCTTGCCGTCGGTCACCACATAGCCCAGCGTCTGCAGCGTGAGAAGAATGCGCCGCGCCCCCGCACGCGTGAGGCCGCTGCCGGCGGCCACTTCGCTCAGGGTCTGGTGCGGCGCGCTCGCGCTGAACGAGCGGATCACCTGCAGGCCGCGCGCAAAAGACTGCACGTAGCTGTCACCAGGGGCGGGCGTGTCGGCGGTGGAACTGGCGGAAACGGGGCGGGTTGCCATGGCGAGCGATCCTCTCTAAAATTCATTATACGAACAAAAGTTCTTTAGACGAACAAATTGCAGTTCGCGAGGATTCGTGAATTCGGCAGGCTGTTCGGACCGTTCGGTTTCTTTCTTCACTCCCGGAGACAGGCTTCATGATCAACAAGATCGCGCGCTCGGTCGCCGATGCCCTGGCAGGCATCCAAGACGGCGCCACAGTGCTCATCGGCGGTTTCGGCACCGCCGGCATTCCAGGCGAACTCATCGACGGCCTCGTCGAGCAGGGCGCCAAGGACCTCACGGTCGTCAACAACAACGCAGGCAATGGAGAGACGGGCCTGGCGGCGCTGCTCAAGGCCGGCCGCGTGCGCAAGATCATCTGCAGCTTTCCGCGCCAGGCCGACAGCCAGGTGTTCGACGGCCTGTACCGCAGCGGCAAGCTCGAGCTCGAACTCGTGCCCCAGGGCAACCTCGCCGAGCGCATCCGCGCCGCGGGTGCCGGCATCGGTGCCTTCTTCTGCCCGACCGGCTACGGCACGCAGCTCGCGGGCAATCGCGAGACCCGCGAAATCGACGGCAAGCAGTACGTGCTCGAGTACCCCATTCACGGTGACGTGGCGCTCATCAAGGCCGAGCGCGGCGACCGCTGGGGCAACCTGGTCTACCGCAAGGCCGCGCGCAACTTCGGCCCGGTGATGGCCATGGCGTCGAAGAAGACCATCGCCACCGTGCACGACATCGCCGAGCTCGGCACCCTCGACCCCGAGACCATCGTGACCCCGGGCATCTTCGTGCACCAGGTGGTGCGCATCGAACGCGTGGCCACGCAGGCCGGCGGCTTCAAGAAGGCAGCATGACCATGAGCTACACACGTCGCACCAAGGATCAGCTGGCAGCCCGCGTCGCACAAGACATCTTCGACGGCGCCGTCGTCAACCTCGGCATCGGCCAGCCCACGCTCGTCGCCAACCACCTGCCGAAGGGCCGCGAAGTCATCCTGCAAAGCGAGAACGGCATCCTCGGCATGGGCCCCGCGCCCGAGGCCGGCGAAGAAGACTACGACCTCATCAACGCCGGCAAGCAGCCCGTCACGCTGCTGCCGGGCGGCTCGTTCTTTCACCACGCCGACAGCTTCGCGATGATGCGCGGCGGCCACCTCGACATCTGCGTGCTCGGCGCGTTCCAGGTGTCGGCCACCGGCGACCTCGCCAACTGGCACACCGGCGAGAAAGACGCCATTCCCGCCGTCGGCGGTGCGATGGACCTGGCCATCGGCGCCAAGCAGACATGGGTGATGATGGATTTGCTGACCAAGCAGGGCGCGAGCAAGCTGGTGCAGGCGTGCACCTATCCGCTCACCGGCATCGGCTGCGTCAAGCGCGTGTACTCCGACCTCGCCACGCTCGAGTGCACGCCGCAGGGCCTGAAGCTCGTCGACACCGTCGAGGGCCTGAGCCGCGAAGAACTCGAGACGCTGGTCGGCCTTCCGATCGCCGCCTGATCCGTTCCACCCATTCAAGAGACACACCACATGACCACCCAAGCCTTCATCTGCGACGCCGTGCGCACCCCCTTCGGCCGCTACGGCGGTTCGCTCAGCAGCGTGCGCACCGACGACCTCGGCGCCGTGCCCCTGCGCGCGCTCATCGAGCGCAACAAGAACGTCGACTGGCAGGCCGTGAGCGACGTGCTCTACGGCTGCGCCAACCAGGCCGGTGAAGACAACCGCAACGTCGCGCGCATGTCGGCGCTGCTCGCGGGCCTGCCGATCGAAGTGGGCGGCGGCACCATCAACCGCCTGTGCGGTTCGGGCCTCGATGCACTGGGCACTGCAGCCCGCGCCATCCGCGCCGGTGAAGCCGGCCTGATGATTGCCGGCGGCGTCGAAAGCATGAGCCGCGCGCCCTTCGTCATGCCCAAGGCCGAGAGCGCCTTCAGCCGCAACAACGCGGTGTACGACACCACCATCGGCTGGCGCTTCGTCAACAAGCTCATGAAGGCGCAGTACGGCGTCGACTCCATGCCCGAGACCGCCGAGAACGTGGCCACCGACTACAAGATCGAGCGCGAGGCGCAAGACCTGATGGCGCTCAACTCGCAGCTGCGCGCCGTGGCCTCGCAGAAGTCCGGCTTCTTCGACGCCGAGATCGTGCCCGTGAGCGTGCCGCAGAAGAAGGGCGATGCCCTCATCGTCAACAAGGACGAGCATCCGCGTGACACCACGCTGGAGGCACTGGCCAAGCTCAAGCCCATCGTGCGCCCCGACGGCACCGTCACCGCCGGCAATGCCAGCGGCGTGAACGACGGCGCCTGCGCGCTGCTGCTGGCCGACGAAGCCAGCGCCGCCAGGCACGGCCTCACGCCGCGCGCCCGCGTGGTCGGCATGGCCACGGCCGGCGTCGCGCCGCGCATCATGGGCATCGGCCCGGCGCCCGCCACGCAGAAGGTGCTGGCGCTCACCGGCCTCACGCTCGACCAGATCGACGTCATCGAACTCAACGAAGCCTTCGCCGCACAAGGCCTTGCCGTGCTGCGCCTCCTGGGCCTGAAGGACGACGACGCGCGCGTGAACATCAACGGCGGCGCCATTGCACTGGGCCACCCGCTCGGCGCCAGCGGCGCACGCCTGGCCACCACCGCGGTGAACCAGCTGCACAAGGGCGGCGGCCGCTACGCGCTGTGCACGATGTGCATCGGCGTGGGGCAGGGCATTGCCGTGATTCTGGAACGCGTCTGATGGGCCTCGCCCGACGCGAGCTGCTGCTGGGGCTGCTGGCCGCGGCGGGCCTGCCGGCGCATGCGCAGCCGAGCGATGCCAAGCCGATCCGCATCGTCGTGCCGTTCGCGGCCGGCGGCGGCAACGACGTGTTCGCACGCCAGATGGCCAAGGGCCTGGGCGAGGCGCGCAAGTCGGGCGTCATCGTCGACAACAAGCCCGGCGCGGGCGGCAACCTCGGCACCGAGCAGGTGGTGCGCAGCACGCCCGACGGCAGCACGCTGCTGCTGGGCCACACGGGCACCGTGTCGATCAACCCGGCGCTGTACAAGGGCCTGAAGTTCGACGCGCGCAAAGACCTGCTGCCCGTGGCCATGTTCGCGTCGTCCGCGCTCGTGCTCGTGGTGCCCGCCGCATCGAAGGTGCGCACCGTGGCCGACCTCGTCAACGAGGCGAAGTCGCGCCCCGGCCTGCTCGACTACGCGTCGAGTGGCAGCGGCACCGGCGGCCACCTCACAGGCGAACTCTTCGCGCAGCGCACCGGCACGAAGATCAATCACATCCCCTACAAGGGCACCAACCCCGCGCTCACCGACCTCGCGGGCGGCCAGGTGCAGATGATGTTCAGCGTCATCCCGCCCGCGCTTGCGCTGGTCAAGGGCGGACGGCTGCGCGCCATTGCCGTCACGGGCGCCAAGCGTTTGCCATCGCTGCCCGACGTGCCCACCGTGGCCGAGTCGGGCCTGCGCGAACTCGCGGGCTTCGAGAGCACGCTCACCTACGGCATCCTCGCGCCGCGCGGCACGCCCGATGCGTTCGTGAAGACGCTGTCGGCGCAGATGCTGCAGGTGGCGGGCGGTGCCGAGTTCCAGTCGCGGCTCGATGTCGAAGGCGCCGTGCCGCTGCTCGGCGGGCCGGCTGACTACGCCGCGCTCATCGCGAAGGAAAGCGCGCTGTGGGCCGGCATCGTCAAGGCCTCGGGCGCGTCGGTCGACTGACCGAGCGGCTCCGCGCTGCACCCAATCAATCAACGATTTTTAAACCGGAGACTTCCTTCATGTCCTTCTTCCGTTCGTCGCTCTCGCGTCGCGCCATCGCCGCGGCCGCGCTGGCCCTGACCGCCGGCGGCCTGCTGCCGCTGACCGCTTCGGCACAACAGCAGCCTGCAGCCTTCCCGACCAAGCCCGTGCGCATCATCACGCCGTTCCCGGTCGGTGGTGGTCCGGACGGCGTGGCCCGCCTCGTGGCCGACAAGCTCTCGCGCGCCTGGGGCCAGCCCGTGGTGGTCGAGAACCGCCCGGGCGGCAACGGCTTCATCGCGATCGACGCCTTCAAGCGCGGCGCGAAAGACGGCCACGACATCGTCGTGCTCGACAACGTGCACCTGGCCGCGTACCCGGCGCTGTTCAAGAAGCTGCCCTACGACGCATCGAAGGACTTCGACGCGCTGCTGCCACTGTTCAAGACCTACTTCTTCTTCACCGTCGGCACGAACAGCAAGTACAAGACCGTGGGCGACCTGATCGCCGATGCCAAGGCCAACCCCGGCAAGCTCGACTACGGCTCGTGGTCGGTCGGCAACCCGGTGCACCTGGGCTCGGAACTGTTCGAGTCGGCCACCGGCACGCAGATGGAACACATCATCTACAAGGAAACCACGCAGCTGTACACCTCGGTCGCCACGGGCGAGCTGGCCTTTGCGCTGGGCAGCAGCGCCACCGCCGGCCCGCTGCAGCGCGCCAACAAGCTGCGCTTCCTGGCCGTGGCCGCGCCCCAGCGCAACGCCGCCTTCCCCGACGTGCCGACCGTGGGCGAATCGGGCGGCCCGAAGGGCTTCGAGGTCATCGGCTGGAACGCCATCGCCGTGCCGAAGGGCCTGCCCGCTTCGGTGACGGAGAAGATCAAGCGCGACATCGAGAAGGGCCTGGCCGAACCCGACGTGCTGGAGAAGTTCAAGAGCTTCGGCTACGAGCCGTTCCCGACCACGCGCCCGCAGTTCGACCAGTTCGTGGCGACGGAAACGAAGCGCTTCACGGACGTGATCCGCAAGGCGAACGTGTCGCTGGACTGAGTGATCGCGCTCAGCGCGGCACCTGCAACGAACAAGGCACCCATGAGGGTGCCTTTTCTTTTGGGGGCACATCGGCGCCGCGCCAGGCCCGAAAGATTGTGCTGTCCCAAAGTCACATGTTACGCACAGATACATGCCTGGGTAGACCGTCTACCGCACGCCCCGACAGAGGCGACACGGCCCCGCCTCCGGTAGATCGCTCCCATTTCGGGGTACCCCCTTGCAGGGATACGCGTAACTGGCACCCGTTCTTACATTTTTGACCTGCACATCCGAAATCGTCGCCGTGTGGAGGAGCAAGCCATTGCCGCTGCACACGGATTCCAACCTGCTCAGTCAGTGAACGAAGAGGGAGTTGAAGTCATGAACAAGTTCTTCCGAACCCTGTGGAGTCCCACCGCCGGCACCTGGGTGGCCGCGCCGGAAATCGCGCGCGGCCACGCGCGATCGTGCAGCGGGGGCGGCGTGCGCGCGGTGGCGGCTGCGGCGGCAGCGGCGGCGCTGTGGGTCTGCGTCGTGCCGGTGCTCGCGGCGGGCGGCGCGGGCGGCCAGCCGATCGGCGACCTGTCGCTGCACGGGGGCACTGGCGGCAGCGACGGCACGGGCGGCAGCGGCGGGCTCAACGACACCACGGTCAATGCATTCGGTGGCGCGGGCGGATCGTCGACGCCGGGCGGCGTCACGGCGGGGGCCAACGCCAGCATCGGCAGCTTCGCCGGTGCCACGCCGGGCACCGGCGGCGCGGCCGGCACCACCAGCGCGCCCGCGGGTCCCGGTGCGTTCCAGGGCGACGCCGGTGGCGCGGGCCAGTCGCAGACCGGTGACGCGGCCAACGGCAACGGCTATGGCGGCGGTGGCGGCGGTGGCTTCCAGGGGATGTCGATCGCCAACAACGTGGCCAACTCGTCCGACAGCTACACGGGCGGCATCGGTGGCGCGGGCGGCAACGGGTACTGGGCGGCCGGCGGCGGCGGTGCCGGCGGCTACGGCTCGATCCTCAGCGGTCCGCTCGGCAGCTACACGGCCACGGGGTCTTCCACGGGCGGCGCGGGTGGCAAGGGCGGCGACGCCTTCTCGCAGGGCGGCGGCGGCGGCAGCGGGGGCGGCGGGTTCTACCTGAACGTGACCAACCCGGGGCTCAGCTTCAACAACTCCGGCTCGCTCACGGGTGGCGCGGGCGGCGCCGGTGGGGCCGAATTGCTGCCCGCCCGTTCCAACGCCTCGGGCGGTGGCGGCGGCGCAGGGGGCATCGGCGCGACGCTCGCGGGCGTCGCCGTCACCGTCGGCAACACCGGCGCGATCACGGGCGGCGCCGGGGGCGCTGGCGGTGCGGCCGGCGGTGGGGCGGGCGGCACCGGTTCACCGGGCGCCGGCGGCGACGGCGGGGCGGGCCTCGCATCGATCGGCGCGGGCGCAAGCATCACCAACACCGGCACCATCGCCGGCGGGGCGGGCGGCGTCGGCGGGGCCAGCAGCAGCGGCGGTCCGAGCGGTGCCAACGGTGTGGGCGGCGTCGGGGTGACGGGCGCCAACCTCGCGCTGACCAATGGCGGCACCATCTCGGGCGGCCTGGGCGGCGACGGCGTCACGCGCGCCGCGGCGGTCGCGTTCACGGGCGGCGCCAACAGCCTCACGTTGAACACCGGCTCGTCGATGACGGGCGCGATGTCGATCGGCGCGGGCGCGACCGCCAGCGTCGTCGCGGGCGCCGGCGGCCTCACCGTCAACAACGCATTGCTGCTGGGCGGCACCGGAACCATCAACACCAACGGCAACGACTTGGCGTGGACCGGTGCGATCTCCGGCGCCAGCGATCTCGTGAAGATCGGCGCGGGCGTGCTGACGCTGAGCGGTGCCGACACCCATGCGGGCGCGACCAACGTCGCCGCGGGCACCCTGCGTGCCGGCGCGGCCAACGTGCTCAGCAGCGTGAGCCCCTTCACCGTGGCCACCGGCGCGACGCTCGACCTGGCCGGCAACAGCCAGACCCTCGCGTCGATGGCGAACAGCGGCACGGTCTCGCTGGTGGGCGCGGTGCCCGGCACCACGCTCACGGTCAACGGCCCGTGGGTGGGCAACGGCGGCACGCTGCGACTGGGGACCGCGCTGGGCACCAGCGCGAGCGCGAGCGACCGGCTCATCCTGAGCGGCGCCACCGCAGTGGCCAGCGGCACGACGAATGTGCAGGTCACCAACCTGGGCGGCCTGGGCGCGCTCACCACCGGCAACGGCATCGAGGTGATCAGCGCCATCAACGGCGCGACCACCACTGCGCAGACGACCCAAAGCGCGTTCCTGCTGGCCGGCACGCACGTCGATGCGGGCGCCTATGAGTACCGGCTGCATGCGGCCGACGCCACCGGCGCGGGCGAGAACTGGTACCTGCGCTCGACCACCGCGCCCGTCACCCCCGTCACGCCGGTGACGCCCGGCACGCCGCCTGCCAGCGGTGGCGGCACCAGCACCGGCAGCGCAGGCAGCGTGCCCGTGTTCGTCGTGCCCACCTACCGCGCCGAAGTGCCGCTCTACGCCGCGCTGCCCGAGCAGCTGCGCCAGTCCAGCCTCGCGATGCTCGGCAACCTGCACCAGCGCATGGGCGACAACCTGGTCACGGGCGCGAACACGGTCACGCCCGCGCAGGGCTACCGCCAGGCCTGGGGCCGCATCATCAGCACCGAGCGCACCATCGCGCAGGGCGGCACCGTGAGCCCCACGAGCAAGGGGCGCCTCACGGGCTTCCAGGCCGGCACCGACCTGTGGGCCAACCCCGACTGGCACGCGGGCGTGTACGTCGGCCAGCTCGACGGCGACATGCGCGTGAACGGCTTTGCCAGCGGCCTGGCGAACCGCGGCGTGGGCAGCAACAACCAGAAGAGCGAATACCTGGGCGCCTATGCCACCTGGAAGCACGGCAGCGGCGTGTACGTCGACGGCGTGCTGCAGGCCGGCCGCCACCGCTACAGCGCCTCGCCCGCGCTGGGCTTCTCCCGGGGCGGCAAGGGCAACAGCCTGCTGGCGTCCATCGAGGTGGGGAAGCCGATTCCCATTGCGCCCAACTGGACCGTCGAGCCGCAGGTGCAGCTGGTGCACCAGCGGGTGAGCCTGGGTGACACGGGTATCTCCGGCGCCCTCGTGCAGCAGAACAGCCACAACGGCTGGCGGGCACGCGCCGGCGTGCGCGTGAAGGGCGAGTTCGTCACCAGCGCCGGGCTGCTGCAGCCCTATGTGCGGGTCAACTTCTACCGCAACAGCAGCGGCACCGACGTCACCCGCTTTGTCGGCCCGGCCGGTGTCACGGACATCGCGACGCGCACCGGCGGCAGCAGCACCGAGCTGGCGGCAGGGGCCACGCTGCAGGTGGCCGAGAACACGAGCGTGTATGTGGAGCTGGGCAAGCTGTGGGCGGGCTCCGGCGGCGACTCGCGCATCAAGAGCGGGGTCAATGCCAGCGTCGGCGTGAAGATGCGCTGGTGATCTCGCGAAGGGGAGCCGTGCGGCGTCTACGCATGCCGCCGCACGACGGCGTGGAGCGTGCGCACGCGCGTCTCGCTTGACGGCTGCGCAGGCGACGGCCGTCCCCAGCCCTGCGGCAGTTCATGCAGCACGGCGTTCGCATCGAGCGAGCGGATCGCGACCGACGTGTCGGCCGGAATCCGTCCCTGCGCCACCATCGCCTCGTAGCGCAACGCGCACACGCGCAGGAACGACGCGAAGTTGCCGACCTCGCCGCGCGCCGCCACCAGCTCGTCGTACAGCCGCTCGATGAGCTGCACCACGGCCATGCCGTCGCGCTGCGCAATCTCTTCGAGCACCTGCCAGAACAGGTTCTCGAGCCGGATGCTGGTGACCACGCCATGCAGCCGCACCGAGCGTGTGCGCGCGTCGTAGCTTTGCGGATCGGCGCTGATGAAGACTTCGCACATGGGCCATCTCCTTTGCGAGAGTGGGTGATGTCGGGGCGACGCGGCACTGTAGCGCCGCCCACGCACTTTCGTCAGGTCAGTGTTCGATGCGGGTGCCGAGCACCACCAGGAACTGCGACAGCCACGCCGGATGCGCCGGCCAGGCCGGTGCGGTGACGAGGTTGCGGTCGGTCACGGCCTGGTCGACCGGGATGCCCATGTACTCGGCACCGGCCAGTTCCACCTCGACCTGGCAGGCCGGGTAGGCCGACACTTTGCGGCCCTTGATGAGGCCCGTGGCCGCGAGCAGTTGCGCGCCGTGGCAGACGGCGGCCACCGGCTTGTCGGTCGCGAGAAAGTGGCGGGCGATCTCGACCACGCGGGGGTGCATGCGCAGGTACTCGGGCGCACGGCCGCCGGGAATCACGAGCGCGTCGTAGGCCTCGGGGCGCACGTCGTCGAAGGTGGCGTTCAGCGTGAAGCGGTGGCCCGGCTTCTCGCTGTAGGTCTGCGCGCCTTCGAAGTCGTGGATGGCGGTGTGCACCCAGTCGCCGGCTTTCTTGTCGGGCGCCACCGCGTGCACGGTGTGGCCGACGGCCAGCAGGGTCTGGAACGGCACCATGGTTTCGTAGTCTTCGGCGTAGTCGCCGCAGAGCATCAGGATCTTGCGAGCCATCGGGTTTGTCTCCTTCGGATGAGGTGGTGCGAAACCGGCCGGCGCAGGGGGCGCGCCGGCCGTCGCCGCATTATTCGAAGGGGGAGGGCGCAGCGGGTAGCAGCGGGCTGTGATGCCGCTGCGGCCCCTGCCTGCCGCTTGCTACTTGACCGAGCCCGCCGTCAGGCCTTGCACCATGTAGCGCTGCATCCACGCAAACAGAATGGCGACCGGGACCACGGCGCAGATGGCGGCGGCCATCACCAGCTCCCACTGCACCACGTACTGGCCCGCGACCATGTTGGTGACGAGCACGGTCAGCGTTTGTTTTTCGGTGGAGCGGATCAGCGTGTAGACCACCGCGAACTCGTTCCACGCATTGACGAAGGTGACCAGCGCCGTGACCGCCATGGCCGGCAATGCCAGCGGCAGGAACACCTTGCAGACTGTGCGCACCGGGCCGGAACCTTCGAGCCAAGCCGACTCTTCCAGGTCGCGCGGAATGGTCTCGAAGTACGAGGTCATCATCCAGACGGCAAAGGCAATGCCGAAGGCGCCATAGGCCACCACCACGGACAGGCGCGAATCGGTCATGTTGCCGCCGTCGAACCAGGGCAGGCTGGCCGCCATCTTGAACAGGCCCACCACCAGCAGCACGGGCGAGATCATCTGCGTGATGAGCAAAAACTGCCGATAGCCGCCCTGGCCGCGAAATTTCAGGCGCGCCAGCGCGTAGGCGGAAGGCACGCTGACGGCAATCGTCAGCACCGTCGCAGAGAGCGACACCAGCAGGCTGTTCAGCAGCGCGCGCCCGAAGCCGGTCTGGGTCCACATGGCGGAGAAGTTGCTCCACTGCCACTGCTGCGGCAACCACCGGGCCGGATAGACGTAGATCTCCGAGGCCGGCTTGAGCGCCGTGAAGAACATCACCGCGAGCGGAAAGATGACCACCACCACCAGCGGCAGGAGCAGCAGCCAGCACCAGAGGCTGCGCACGAGTTTGTCCGAGCGGATCATGCGGCGGCCTTCGCGGACTGCCGCTTTTGCAGGCGCAGGTAGAACACGGTGAAGGCCAGCAGCAAGGCCAGCATCACGAGCGAGATGGCGGCGGCTTCGCCGGGGCGGCCCATGCGAAAGCCCAGCTGGTAGAGCCAGGTGACGAGGATGTGCGTGGCGTTGTCCGGCCCGCCCTGCGTCATGATCCAGATGATGGGAAACGAGTTGAAGACGTAGATCACGTTCAGCACGATCGCCATGTGAATGAAGGGCTTGAGCAGCGGCAGCGTGAGCCGGCGAAACTGCTGCCAGCGCGACGCGCCCTCGATGTTGGCGGCTTCGTAGATGTCCTGCGACACCGACGACAGGCCGCCCAAAAAGATGGTGACGGTGAAGGGGATGGACACCAGGATGCCCACGCCCACTTCGACCCAGAACGCGAGCTGCCCGTCGGCCAGCCAGTTGATCGGCTCCTGGATGACCCCGACCATCGCCAGGCTCGCGTTGACCATGCCGTACTGGCCGTTGAAGGACCAGGTCCAGACGATGGCGGTCATCGTCAGCGACACCGCCCAGGGCAACATCACGATGGTGCGCGCCACGCCCCGGCCATAGAAGTCCTGCTGCAGGATGAGCGCGATCGGCACGGCGCACAGCACGGCACCGCCGACCACGCACACCGTCCATTGCACCGTGCGCCACACGACATGGGCGAACACCGGATCGGTGAACACGGTGCGAAAGTTGTCCAGGCCATTGAAGGCCCGCAGCAGGCCGAAGCGCGAGATGTCGTGCACCGACTGGAACACCAGCGTGGACAGCGGGTAGGCCAGGATGAAGATCGTCAGCAACAGGCTCGGCGCAATCAGCCCCCAAGCCAGGGTCGGACCTCGAACAGGATTCTGCATAGGGCAATTCGATCGGAATGGGCGTGGTTAGGCGTGGTGCGACACGCGGAAAGCTGGCGCAGCCCCAGGGCTGCGCCCGGGGCTTGCTGGCTTACTTCTTGTTGAGCTTGGTGTTGGCTTCGGCCGCGGCCTTGTCCAGCGCCGCCTTCGGTTCCGCCTTGCCCTGGTAGATGGCCTGCAGCGCATTGGTGACGGCCTGCGCCGAGTCTTCCCAGCCGGCGACCAGCGGGGCGAAGCGCGCGTTGGGCAGCAGGGTCACGAACTCGGACAGCACCGGGTCGTCCTTGAACACGGGGTCGTTGGCCACCTCGCGCGTCACCGGCATGAAGCCTTCGCCCTGATCGAACTTCAGCCGTGCGTTCTTGGAGAACATGAAGCTCAGGAATTTCTGGGCGGTTTCCTTGTTCTTCGAGGTCTTGAACATCATGATCGAGTCGGTCACGCCGAAGGTGATGTCCTTGCCGCCGTTGGGCACGCCGGTGATGCCGTATTTCAGTTGCGGCGCGTCCTTGGCGATTTCCTTGGCCAGCGGCGGCAGCGAAATGACCATGCCCAACCTGCCCTGCTTGAACAGGTTGTGCAGGTCGTAGCGCGTGTTGCCGGCGACGCCGGGCTCGGTCAGGCCCTGGTCGATCATGCTTTTGTAGAGCGTGGCGGCTTTCACGCCGGTCGGCGAATTGAAGGCGGCCTTGTTGCCCGCATCCAGCACATCGCCCCCCATGCTCCACAGCGCGTAGTAGAAATAAGTGTCGGTATCCAGGTCTTTACCCTGGATGCCGTAACCGTAGGCGCCCGTGGCCTTGATCTTTTTCGAGGCGGCAATCACGTCGTCCCAGGTCTTGGGGCCATTGGGAAAGCCTGCCTTGCTCAGCATGTCCTTGTTATAGAACATGGCGCGCACGCTGGCCGCAATGGGCAGCGCATACGGCTTGCCTTTGATATTGCCGGCATTCAGGAAGGCCGGAATAAAACGATCCTTGAACGCCGCATTGGCGTAATTGTCGACCGGCTCCACCAGGTCGTCGTTCACGAAATCGCCCACCCAGCGGGTCGCGACATGGGCCAGATCGGGCGGGTTGTTGCTGGCGATTTCAGCCTGCAGTTTCTGCTGCATGTTCTCCCAGCTTCCCACCTCGACCTTGACCTTGTCTCCGGGGTTGGCCTTCTCATATTCCCGAGCTAAAGCCTCCAGCCAGGGGCGCGTGTTGTCGCTGTAGCTGGACATGGCAATGCGGATATTTCCCGCCTGGGCCGTGAGGGAGCAAAGGCCCAGAAGAATTGCACTGGCCAATAGAGTTGTATTTCGTTTTTTCATATTTAATTCCTCGTAAGATTATTGAAAATGAATTAAATCCACGTCTGCTTCCGCTGCATTCAATGCTTGCGCTTTTTTATCTTACGAGGCAGCCAGATCACGCCATAGATAGAGCTAACCCTCGATTTCTAAAAACTAGAACCCTGCGTGCGAAATATTGAACGCCAAATGCCGATGACGTCCTGTACGCTCCAAAATTCGAGCTCGAATTGCGCGCGGTAATTCATTGCCGCCCGGGTCGGGAGAAGTATTGGCAATTCACAGGGCGCATTGCGTGGACAAATTAATTTCGACCCCGTCTCCGGTTCATTCCCACGCGTCGCCCCGGCGTGTGACGCTGGTCACGGGCGCCGCGGGCGGTATCGGCCAGGCCCTGTGCCGCCGCGTGCTGCAGGCCGGCGACCGGCTGATCGCGCTGGACCACGACGCGGGCGCACTGGAAGGTCTGGCGGCCGTGTTGGCCGCGCAGGGCGTGAGCGATGACGATCTGGCGCGGCTGCATCCCTTGGTGGCGGACGTCACCGACTGCGCAGGCTTGTGCGAGAAGGTGGCCGCAGTCGTCGCCACGGTCGGGGCGGTGGATGTGCTGGTGTCGAACGTGGGCGCCGCGCGCGGGCCGACGGTGCGCAAGACCACGCCGCAGGACTGGCAGGCCGACATCCAGCTCAACCTCAATGGCGCGTTCCATTGCGTGGAGGCGGTGCGCCACGCCATGGTTGAGCGCCGCAGCGGGCAGCTCGTGCTCATCGGCTCGGTCAATGCGCTGACCACGCTCGGCCACCCGGCCTACAGCGCGGCCAAGGCCGCCCTGGTCAGCTACACCCGGTCGCTCGCCATGGAGCTGGGCGGTTATGGCATCCGCGCCAACATCGTGCTGCCGGGCACCGTCAAGACGCCCGCCTGGCAGGCACGGGCCGACAAGAACCCGCAGGTGTTCGAGCAGCTGAAGAAGTGGTACCCGCTGGGCGACTTCGCGACACCCGACGACGTGGCCGATGCCGTGCTCTTTCTCGCGTCGCCCGCCGCGCGCGTCATCACCGGCGTGGCGTTGCCGGTGGATGCGGGCCTCATGTCGGGTGTCCTTCCCATGGCCCGTGAGATCACCGTCGAAGACTACTGAGCCAGCGACCCCTTTTCACAACTACAAGGAGACCCCATGGCTCAGGTTCAACTCAAGCAACTGCGCAAGGATTTCGCGGGCGTGCCCGTCGTGCACGGCATCGACCTGGACATTGCCCACGGCGAGTTCGTCGTGCTGGTCGGCCCCTCGGGCTGCGGCAAGTCGACGCTGCTGCGCATGATCGCGGGGCTGGAGCCCATCAGCGGCGGCGAGCTGCGCATCGGCGGCGCACGGGCCAACGACCTGTCGCCGCAGAAGCGCAACATCTCGATGGTGTTCCAGAGCTATGCGCTCTACCCGCACCTGTCGGTCTACGAGAACATCGCCTTCGGCCCGCGCACGCGCGGCGAGGCCGAAAGCGACTTCCGTCCGCGCATCGAAAAAGCCGCCAGCCTGCTCAACCTCACGCCGTACCTGGACCGCCTGCCGCGCGCGCTCTCGGGCGGACAGCGCCAGCGCGTGGCCATGGGCCGCGCCGTGGTGCGCGAGCCCGCACTGTTTCTCTTCGACGAGCCGCTGTCGAACCTGGATGCGCAGCTGCGCGTGCAGATGCGCGCGGAGATCAAGGCCCTGCACCAGCGCCTGGGCAACACCATGGTCTACGTCACGCACGACCAGGTGGAAGCCATGACCATGGCCGACCGCATCGTCGTGATGCGCGCGGGCCGGGTGGAGCAGGTCGGTGCGCCGCTGGAGCTCTACGACCGCCCGGTCAACCGCTTCGTGGCGGGCTTCATCGGCTCGCCCGCGATGAACTTCACGCAGGGGCAGGTGCATCGCGAACACGGCCGCACCTGGCTCGCGCTGCCCGACGGGCAGGCGTGGCATCTGCCCACTTCCGGGTGCACGCCGCTGCTGGCCGATGGACAGCACATCCTGCTGGGGTTGCGGCCCGAGCATCTGCAGTTGGCCTCCGAAGGATTGGCGCTGCGTGTGATCCTCACGGAGTCGACGGGCGACAAGACGCAGATCTACGGCACCGTGGCGGGCAGCGAGACACCCTGGTGCGTCTCCGTGCATGACCGCGTGGCCCTCAAACCCGGCGACGTGGTGCACCTGCAGGTCCGCGATGCCGCATCGACCCATTGCTTCGATGCGCAGACAGAGCGCCATGTGGGCGTTGCGGCCCCCGCGCCGGTCGGGCACAGGCCAGCCGTGTCCAGTGCGGACTTGCGTGCCAGTGGGAGCGAGGGCCAACGCCATGCCGCGTCGATCGCGTATTCGTACGGCTAGGCGATGAGCAGCCATCGCATGCCCGACGTCGAAACGGGCAACCACATCGGCGGGCGCTGGTCGAGCACCATAGACACGCTGCCAGTGGTCAACCCGGCCAACGGCGAAACCATCGCCACCGTGCCCCGGTCAAGCCGCGAGACGGCGGACGCGGCCGTCGCCGCCGCCAAGGCCGCAGCCTCCGATTGGGCCGCGGCCCCTGTGTTCGAGCGCGCTGCGATGTGCATGGCGATCGCGACCGAGATCGATGCCGCGCGCGAGACCATCGCGCACACGCTGTCGAGCGAGCAGGGCAAGGTCCTGGCCGAGGCGCTCGGCGAAGTCGCCAAGGCCGCCGACGGCTTCCGGCTCGCCGCCGAACTCGTCAAGCAGATGGGCGGCAAGACGCTGCCGGCGGAAGACCCGAGCAAGCTCGTCATGACCCTGCGGCAGCCGCGCGGCGTGTATGGCGTCATCACGCCCTGGAACTTCCCGGTCAACATCCCCGTGGAGTACCTCGCCCCCGGCATTGCCACCGGCAACACGATCGTCTGGGTGCCTGCGCCATCCACCGCGCTCGTGGCCTGCGCGCTGATGGCAGCGATCCAAAAGGCCGGCCTGCCCGCCGGTGTCGTCAATCTGGTGATCGGCGAGGGCGCGATCGTGGGCGATGCGGTGGTTGTGCATCCGGACGTGACCGCCATCGCCTTCACCGGCAGCACCGCAACGGGCCAGCGCATCGCCGAGCGAGGCGCCGGAAAGCCGATGCTGCTCGAACTCGGAGGCAATGGGCCGCTGATCGTTTGTGAAGATGCAGACCTCGATGCCGCAGCCGCTGCAGCGGCGGGCGGCGCGTTCTTCAACGCGGGGCAGGTGTGCGCGGCGACAGGCGTTGTGCTGGCCCATGCCAGCGTGGTCGACCGCCTCTGCGACAAGCTGGTCGCCAAGGCCGCCGGGCAGGTGCTGGGCGATCCCTTGCATCCCGCGACGACCATGGGGCCGCTCAACAACGCCAAGGTGGCGGCCAAGGTGCGCGCGCATGTGGACGAGGCCATCGCGCAGGGGGCGCGCCTGCTGCACGGCGGCCGGGCGCGGCCGGACCTGGGCAGCGACCTCTTCTTCGAGCCGACCGTGGTGCGCGACGTGACCCCGACCATGCGGCTGTGCCGGGAGGAAACCTTCGGCCCCGTCGTGCCGGTCATTGCCTTCGAGGACGAAGCGCAGGCCCTGCAAATGGCCTTGCAGAACGACTACGGACTCTCGGTGGGCGTGTTCACCCAAGACATCGGCCGAGGCATCGCCATGGCCCAGGCGATTCCCGCCGGCATCGTCAACATCAACGCGGGCACGACCTGGTGGGAACTCCACCTGCCTTTCGGTGGTGGCTCCGGCAAGAAAAGCGGCATCGGCCGGCTGGGCGGCATGCACACGTTGGAGGCGATGACCGAGATCAAGATGATCACGGTCACGCTGCCGGGTTGAGCCTCTCGACGCCGAAGGTCCCGCGCGCCGGGACTATTCCAACTTTCCCTTCGCGCGCCCCGGCTTCACGGGCCGCTGCCACCCTTGCATGTACGCGATCAGCGACTGCGACAGGTGATTGGCCGCGAGCGACAGGCGCCGGGAATAGCTCGCCACCAGCGTGGCGCGCGCCGAGCGCAGCGACGCATCGGTGAGCGGAATGGCCACCACCTTGCCAGCCTCGATCAGCGGCGCGACCACGTCGCTCGGCTGGAAGGTGATGAGGTCCGACTCCGCGACCAGCCGGCTCGCAAAGGACAGCGAATTCGTCTCGACCGCAATGTTCAGCTTGAACTTGCCCTTGGAGCTGACGCGGTCGACCAGCTGGCGCAGGCCGAAGGAGCGGTCGGGCAACGCAAGCGGCGCATCGGCGACCTGCGCGAGCGTGCAGCTGCGCAGTTGTGCCAGCGGATGCTGCGGCGACGCAATCACGCACAGCGGCTGCTCGATCTTCTGCAGCTCGATGAGGTCGGGGCGCGGCGAGGCGCCGAACAGAATGCCCAGGTCGTACTTGTGCTCCGCCACCGACTCGCCCACCGCATGCGAGCCCATGAGATCGAGCGAGAAGGTGATGCCCGGGTGCGTGCGGATGAAGTTCGGCATGAAGCTCGTGAGCAGGCCGTGCAGGATGCCTTCCACGCAGCCCACCCGCACATGGCCCTTGGCCAGCGTCTCGTACTCGTGGATCTGGCCCTTCAGGTCGGCCAGCTGCGTCTTGTTGTCCTGCGCATAGCGCAGCAGGAGTTCGCCGGCCGCGGTCAGCGCCATGCCGCGTGCGTGGCGCTCGAAGACGGGCACGCCCAGTTCGTCTTCCAGCAACGCGATCTGCCGGCTCACGGCGCTCTGGGCGACGAAGAGCTTTTCCGCCGCCACGCGCACCGAGCCAAAGGCCGCGACCTCGTAGAAGTACCGAAGGGTTGTGGATTCGATCATGCGTGCACTCTACGGGATGGCAGGGAAGGGGCGCGGCGCCGCTCAGTTCGCGGCGCGTGCCTGCCGTGTCAGCATGCGCCCCGCGCGCGCGAGCACCCGCGCCTCGCTCGCTCCCCGGTACGCGAGCACGCCGTTCACGAACACCCGCTCGATCCCTTCGCTCACGCCCAGCGGCTGGTCGTAGGTCGCGGTGTCGGTGATGGTCTCGGGGTCGAACACCACCACGTCGGCCATCGCGCCGACACGCAGCAGGCCGCGATCCGCGATGCGCAAATTGCGCGCTGTCATGCCCGTCATCTTGTGCACCGCCTGCTCCAGCGTGAAGAGCTTGCGCTGGCGCCAGTAGCGTGCGAACACGCGCGGGAACGCACCCCACAGCCGCGGATGCGGATGGCGGTCATGCGGCAGGCCGTCGCTGCCGATCATGGTGCGCGGGTGGGCGATGACGCGCTCCACATCTTCTTCCTGCATCAGGAAATAGCAGGCACCGCCGGGCTTCAGGCGCAGGCTGGCTTCCTTCTCGGTGGTGCCCCATTCGCGCGCGATGTCGGCGATGAGGCGGCCGGTCATCTCGGGATGGGGCTCGGACCAGGTCAGCAGCACGTCGATCACGCCATCGACCATGTCCTCGCGCAGCACGGTGGAACCGGCGACGTAGGGGTACACGTCCATCGCGATCTCCTGGCGCTGCGACAAGGCGTCGATCAATGGCAGCGTCTCCTTGGTGCGGCCCCAGTTGGCCGGGCTTGCGCATTTGTGGTGCGAGATGATCAAGGGCACGCCGGCCTCGAACGCCGAGTCGCCGGCCTCGTGCATCGCCTCGATGATCTGCTGCATCTCGCTGCGCAGGTGCGTGGCGTACACGCCGCCGTGGCGCGCGACGACGCGCGCGAGCGCGGTGACTTCCTCGGCCGGCGCGGCAAACGCCTCTTCGTAAAACAGGCCCGACGACATGCCGTGCGCGCCCGCGGCCATGCAGTCGTCGAGCAGCGCTTCCATGCGCGCGAGTTCGTCGCCGTCAGCAGGCCGGTCGAGCGCCTGCATCGCCGCGAAGCGCAGCGTGGTGTGGCCCACGAGCGCGGCCACGTTGAGCGCAGGTTGCGTCGCATCGACGGCGGCGCGGTACTCGGCCATGGTCGTGTGCTTGAACGAGTCGGCACCCAGCAGCGTGAGCGGTGGCTTCGACTGCGGCGTGCGGTACGGCGCCAGCGAGATGCCGCAGTTGCCGGTGACCACGGTGGTGATGCCCTGCGACACCTTGGGCAGGCACAACGGATCGCGCAGCACGATGGCGTCGTCGTGCGTGTGCGCGTCGATGAAGCCGGGCGCGATCACCTTGCCGCGGCAGTCGACCACGCCGACGTCCGCGATGTTCAGTCCCTCAGGCAGCCGCGTGCGCAGGCCTTCGCCGAGCGCCACGATGCGGTCGCCCTGCAGCAGCACGTCGCCGGGCCATGAAGGGCCGCCCGAGCCGTCGACCACGAGGCCGCCTTCGAGCAGCGTCGCGGCGTTCTTCTGTGTGTTCATGGATGGATTCGTTGCCTTGCTCAGAAATGAATCACGACCGCATCGCTCACGCGGTAGTCGTTCTCGACCACGGGCATCCAGTGCCACTTGTCGAAGGTGGTGCAGGGGTGCGAGATGCCCAGGCCCACGCGATCGCCGACGACAGGGGCTTGCGCTTCGTCGTTCGCGTCCCAGCGCAGGTAGGCGTGCTGGTCGTTCAGTGCGGTGACCTTCCAGCTGGCGGGCACCGCATGCGACTGCAAGGCACCGCGCGCCGCGTGCGCAATGGGGATCGGCATCGACATGTCGAAAGAAACGTCGCGCTTGCCGACCGAGAGAATCGCCAGGCCCGGCTCGGGTCGCGACTGCACGTTGGCCCAGACCTCCATCGCCGGTCTCAGCCCTTCGCCGCATTCGCACCCCATGCGCTCGTCCGCCACATTCACCATGCGCTTGTAGAAGCCATGGTCGTGCGTGACGTAGCAGCCTGAGCGCAGCAGACCGCGCACCGGCGAACCCAGTGCGGGCTTCAGGCGTCCGGCCACGAGGTCGAAGATGGCCGAGCCGCCGGCCGAGACCAGCACCTCGTCGGTCTCGAAGAGTTGCTGCGTGTCGCAGTGGCGCGCCACGGCTTCGATGCGGTCCATCAGTGCCTTGGCAAAGGCGGTGTCCTGCTCGGTGGACCCGGTGGCATTCAGGCCTTCGTAGCTCTCGATGCCCACCAGCTTCGCGGCGCTGCTGGCATGCACCGCGCTGGCCACGGCGATCGCTTCGTCGTGCGTGCGGCAACCGGTGCGCCCGCCGTCGATGCCGATCTCGAGCATCACCTCGAAGGGCACGCTCGCGGGGTTGCGCCTGGACCAGTCTTTGATGAGCGCCAGCTGCGCGATCGAATCGATCAGGAACACGACGCGCAGGCCGGCATGCGCGCGCAGCAGCATCTGGATGCCCGCGAGGTCTTCGTCGCTCACCACCTGGTTGGCGATGAGCGTGCGACGCACGCCGGCAGCCACGCCGACGGCGAGTTGGGTGACAGTCGCGAAGGTCAGGCCCCACGCACCCGCATTCAACTGGCGCTGGAAGAGCTGCGGCGACATCGTCGTCTTGCCGTGCGGCGCGAGGTCGATGCCCCATTCGCGCACACGCGACTGCATCCACGCGAGGTTGTGTTCCAGCGCCTCGCGCTTGAGCACGGCCAGCGGCAACGGCAGGTCACCGGCCAGCACGTTCCAGCCGGCGGCACCGACTTCACTGCGTCGGCGCGGTGCCTGGGTGCGCGGATAGCCCTTGAAGTTGCTGCCCAGCAGCGGATCGTTGAAGTTGTCGGTCATGGTCATGCGGCGATGTGGGAGAGCAGATCTTTTCGGAGGCAGGCGCGATAGTGGCCCACCGAGATTTCTTCGAGGGCGGGCACGTTCTGCGCGCAAGCCTCGATGGCATGTGGGCAGCGCGTGCGGAACACACAGCCCGAGGGCGGCGAGATCGGGCTGGGGATGTCGCCCTTCAGTGCGATGCGCTCGGTCGCCATCTCGGGATCGGGCTTCGGGCTCGCGGCCAGCAGCGCCTGGGTGTAGGGGTGCGAGGGGCGCGCGAACAGCTCGCCGGTGGTCGCCACTTCCATCACCTTGCCCAGGTACAGCACCACCACGCGGTCGCACAGGTACTCGACCACGTCCAGGTCGTGCGAGATGAAGAGCATCGTCAGCCCCAGGCGCTCGCGCAGGTCGGCCAGCAGATTGATGACCTGCGACTGGATGGACACGTCCAGCGCCGACAGCGGCTCGTCGGCCACGATGAACTCGGGCTCCACGGCCAGCGCGCGTGCGACGCCGATGCGCTGGCGCTGCCCGCCCGAGAACTCGTGCGGGAAGCGGCTCGCATGCTCAGGGCGCAGGCCCACGGTTTCGAGCAGCTCGGCGATGCGCTTGTCGCGCGCCGCGGCGCCCTTGTGCAAGCCGTGCGTGGACAGCGCTTCGCCCAGGATCGCGCTGATGCGCATCTTCGGGTTCAGGCTGGCGTACGGGTCCTGGAAGATGATCTGCAGCTTGCTGCGCAGCTTGCGCATGCGCTCGCCCGAGAGGCCACCGATGTCGTCGCCGCGGTAGAGCACCTGGCCCTCGGTGCGCTCGACCAGGCGCAGCACGGTGCGTCCGATGGTGCTCTTGCCGGAGCCCGACTCGCCGACCAGGCCCAGCGTCTCGCCGGGGTGGATGGCAAACGAGACGTCGTCTACTGCGCGCACGGGGCGGTCGCTGCTGCCGAAGTACTTCTTGAGGCCGCGGACTTCAATGAGGGGGGAAGAAGGAACGGCGGCGGTCATCGTGGGCTTCGGGTATTGGCTCCTTCTCCCGCGAGCGGGAGAAGGCGGGGGATGAGGGTGCTCGTGAAGGACTCGGGCGTCACCCTCACCCCAACCCTCTCCCGCAAGCGGGAGAGGGAGCAAGTCAGGAACAAGGCGCTCGTCATGCGGCTCATGCAGCCCTCGCAAGCGGTTGGTCAGGCTGCACGCGGACGCAGCGCGCCTGCCGGTCCTGGCGGATGTCGATCAGCGGCGGCATGGCACTGCGGCACTCGGGCAGCGCCTGGTCGCAGCGCGGCTCGAAGGCGCAACCGGGCGGTGGTGCCAGCGGACTCGACACCTGCCCACGGATCGCAAACAAGCGCTTGGGCTTCGGCTGCCCAGGAACCCGCGCCTTGCCCGGCAGGCAGGCCAGCAAGCCCTGCGTGTACGGATGCTCAGGCTGCGCGAACAGAGGCCGTACCGGCGCACGCTCGACCACCCGCCCCGAGTACAGCACCACCACATCGTCGGCATGGTGCGCCACCACACCGAGGTTGTGCGTGATGAACAGGATGCTCATGCCCGTCTCGGCCTGCAGCCGGCGCATCAGCTCCAGGATCTGCGCCTGGATGGTCACGTCCAGCGCGGTGGTGGGCTCGTCGGCGATCAGCAGCGTCGGGTCGCAGGCCATCGCCAGCGCGATCATCACGCGCTGGCGCATGCCGCCCGAGAGCTGGTGCGGGTACTCGTGGATGCGTTGGGCAGCGGCGGGAATCTCCACCAGCTCCAGCATGCGCAGCGCATGAGCCAATGCCGCCTTGCGGTCCAGCCCCTTGTGCAGGCGCACGCTCTCGGCAATCTGCTCGCCGATGGTGAACACCGGGTTCAGGCTGGTCATCGGCTCCTGGAAGATCATCGACAGCTGGTTGCCGCGCAGCGAGCGCATCTCGCGTTCGCCGATCTGCAGCAGATCGAGTGTCTTGCCTTCGCGCGTGACGAACGAGGCGCTGCCGCTGACCTGCGCGTTGGCGGTCTTGGGCAAGAGGCGCATCAGCGTGAGGCTGGTGACCGACTTGCCCGAGCCGGACTCGCCCACCAGTGCAGTGGTCTTGCCCGGCTGGATGGCAAAGCTCACATCGGCCACCGAGCGGATCAAGCCGTCTTCGGTCGGGAAGCTCGTACTCAGGTTGGTGACCGTGAGCCGTGGGGTGGTGTTCGTGGTGTTCATCACGAGGTCTTCTTCAACTTGGGGTCCAGCAGGTCGCGCACACCGTCGCCCAGCAGTTGCAGCGACAAGGCCGTGAAGATGATCGCCAGCCCCGGGAACAGCACGACCCAGAAGGCCTGGTGCGCGTACTGCTGGCTGCCCGCGACCATGGTGCCCCAGGTGGGGATCTCGGGTGGCACACCGACGCCCAGGAACGACAGGCCCGCTTCGGCCAGGATCGCGTACGCAAAGATGAACGACACCTGCACGAGGATCGGTGACATCAGGTTCGGCAGGATGTGACGCCACAGGATGCGCGAGGTGCGCACACCCAGGGCCCGCACGGCCTCGACGAACAGCAGCTCGCGCACCACCAGCGTCGAGGCCCGCACCACCCGCGCGACACGCGGCGTGTAGACCAGCACCAGCGCGAGCACGGTGTTCATCAGCGAGGGCCCGAGGATGGCCACCAGCGCGATGGCCAGCAGGATGTCGGGGAAGGACATCATCGCGTCGACCACGCGCATCAGGGGCGTGTCGAGGCGGCGGAAGAAACCGGCCATCAAGCCGAGCACTGTGCCGGCGATGACAGAACCGAGCGCAGTGAGTGCCGCAATGGCCAGCGAGTAGCGCGCGCCGTGCACGATGCGCGCGTACATGTCGCGGCCCAATTCGTCAGTGCCCAGCAGGTGTTCGGCGCTGGGCGCCTTCAGGCGCTGCAGCACTGCTGTGTCGTTGGGATCGGCCGACGCAAACAGCGGCGCACCCACAGCGAGCACGGCAATCACCAGCAGCACCAGGGCGGAGACCATCACGATGCGGCGGTGCATCAGCTGGCGGAGCATTCTTGGCATCTGCACGACTCAGACCTTCACGCGCGGATCGACGACGGCATACAGCAGGTCGATCGAGAAATTGATGAGCACATAGATCGCGGCAATCACGAGCAGCGCACCTTGGATGACGGGGTAGTCGCGCCGCAGCACGGCGTTGACCACGAGGTTGCCCACGCCGGGCAGGCCGAAGACGGTCTCGGTGATGACGGCGCCGCCGATCATGAGAGCGACCGTCAGGCCGATCACGGTGACGATGGGCACCAATGCGTTGCGCAGCGCATGCTTCAAGACGACGGTGCCCTCGCTCAGGCCCTTGGAGCGCGCGGTGCGCACGTAGTCTTCACCGAGCACATCGAGCATCGAGGCGCGCGTGAAGCGGATGATGAGCGCGGAGTTCAGCAGGCCCAGCACGGTGGCCGGCAGCACCAGCGCGTGCAGCCGCTCGGAAAAGGGCGCATCGGGCGCGCCGTAGCCCGACACGGGGAACCAGCCGAAGGACACCGCGAAGATCTGGATCAGCACGATGCCCATCCAGAAGCTGGGGATGCTGGCGCCCAGCATCGCGATGCCGGTGAAGAACTGGTCGACCACGCGCCCGCGGAACACCGCAGAGACGATGCCGCAGGGCACACCGATGAGGGCCGCGATGGCCACGGCCAGCAGGGCCAGCAAGGTGGTGGGCTCGGCGCGCTCCCACAGCGCCTGCGTGACCGGGCGCTGCAGAAAGATCGAGGTGCCCAGGTTGCCCTGCAGCACTTCACGCAGCCAGTAGCCGAACTGCACGGGGAGGGGTTTATCGAGCCCGTAGTCCTTCTGCACGCGGGCGATGTCGGCAGCGGTGGCCTGGTCGCCCAGCAGCACGGAGATCGGGTCGCCCGAGGCGGCGCGGGTGAGCACGAAGACCAGCACGGCGACCAGGGCCAGCACAGTGAGCATGCCGGCGAAGCGCGAGGCAATGAAACGGAACAAGCGCGCCTCCTACTTGATCTTCACATTCCAGAAGAACGGCCAGTTCGTGGGTTGGTAGTTGTCCAGCGCGGGGCTCTTGGCCGAGAGGGCGTTGAACTTGCCGACGCTGATGTACGGCACCTCGTCGTACACCACCTGCTGCACCTTGCCCCACAACGCACCGCGCTTGGCCGGGTCGCTCTCGGTGTTGAAGGCGCTGAGCGAGGCCTTCTTGGCGGGCGAGTCCCACCAACCTGGTGCACCGTCGCCCAGTTGCGGCGGCGACAGCATCGGCTCGGGGAACAGTCCCGAATGGGTGATGAAGATTTCCCACAGGCGCGGATCGTTGCGGCGCTGGGTGAGCGTGGCCCAGTCGACCACGTTGAGATCGACCTTGAAGCCGGCGCGCTTGAGCTGCTCGGCCATCAAGAGCGACATGTTGTAGTGGAAGTCGTACTGGCGGCTGGTGAGCACGCGGATCGGCTCGCCCTTGTAGCCGGCCTTGGCGGCGGCGTCCTTCGCCTTGGTGGCGTTGCGCTGGTTGTACTGGTCGGTGCCCGCCGCCGAGTAGAACGGCGAGCTCTTGGGAAAGTGGTTCGCCTCCGCGATGAAGAAGCGCGTGTCACCGAAGCCGGCCGCGAGCATCTCGCCTTGGCCCATCGCCGTCTGCAGGGCTTGGCGCACGGCCTGGTTGGCGAGCGCGCCCTCCTTGGTGTTGAAGACCACCAGCGGAAAGCCGAACGCGGGCGTGATGATCGGCAGCGTCTTGCCACTGGCCTTCTCCAGACGCGGCAGCGCCTCCACCGGCAGCAGGTCGGCAAAGTCGTACTGGCCCGCGAGTGCACCTTCGACGCGCGTGCTGGCGTTGGGCACGGGCACGAAGCGCAGTTCTTCGATGACCGCTTCGCGCTTGCCGCCATAGCCGCTCGCAGGCTCCTTGCGTGCGCTGTACTTGTCGAAGCGCGTGAGCAGCACGAACTGGTCGGGGCGACGTTCCTTGAACTTGTAGGGGCCGGTGCCGACGAAGTCCTTCAGCGGCGAGGCCATCGATTCCTTGGCCATCATCGCGGCCGTGCCATTGCTGGGCAATGCCAGTTGCGAGAGCAGCGGCGCATACGGCGCCTTCAGCACGATCTCCACGCCCAGCGGGCCCTTGGCTTTCAACGTCTCGATTTCCTTGCTCACGGCCTTGCCGCGTGGCGACTGGTCCATCCAGCGCTGCAGGCTGGCGACCACATCGTCGGCGGTGAGTTCACGGCCGCTGTGCAGCATCACGCCCTTGCGCAGCGTGATCGCGTAGGTCTTGCCGTCGGCGGAGATCTTGGGCATGCCCTCGGCCAGCATCGGCACCACGTTCCACTTGGCATCGAAGGTGTACAGCGTCTCGTACACGTGCTGCATGATGGTTCCGACCAGGTCGGCCGTGGAGGCCATCGGGTCGAGCGTCTGCGGCTCGGCCACCATCGCCAGCGTGGCGAAGTTGCGCGGGCTCTGCGCATGCGCTTGCTGGTGGGGCAGCGTGGTGCACAGCACCGCGAGCAACGAAGCGCCCAGCAGGCTGCGCTTCGACAGACGGGGCAGGCGCTGGACATCAGGACCGGCGTGAGACATGGGGTGTTCCTTCATGGGCGATCGGTGGGCAATGAATTCACTTTTTCAGGCCCGAACTTTGAAGCACAACCCATGCCAAAACATCACCATTTACCCTGATCACTGATCTAACTATTCGAACCCTCCCTTCGAAATTCAATGCCGTTCTCGCGCTGATCCGCTGCTAGATTCCGGTCGAATCTTTTCCCACCGAAAGATGGCGTCCGATCGAATTTGCGAGGATGAAAATGAGCACCAAGAAAGTTCTTGCGGTAGGTTTTCTGTTCGGCTGTGCGTTGCTGACGCATGCGGCGATCACCGGGGTGAACCCCCTCGACACGATCAGGAAGGCCGCCACCAGCATGGCCTCCGCGGCTGCTGAGCTGGTGGCCGATCCGCTGCCGTTGCAGGGCCCTGGCCTCGGCAACCTGACCTACACGCAGGCCGAGCTGTTCAAGCCCATCTCGATGATCAAGGAAGAGGTGGACACCGGTGTCGGCGCAGGCACCGGTGCCGACGTGCCGAAGATCCCCGGTGGCAGCGTGACGCACCCCACGGCCGGGTACACCAAGTACCACTACGGCCAGAACGTGGGCCTCATGATCAACGGCTACTTCCTGACGACGTTCACGCCCGATGGCGGGTTGGGCCCGGGGGGCTTCCTGCTCTACAACGTGTCCGATCCGCGCAACCTCCAGCTCGTGAAGCGCATCTACGAGCCGGATGGCCGCACCAAGGAACTGAGGGAGCCGCATTCCATCGGCATCGCCACCATCGGCGGCAAGCAGTACGTCGCCGTTCCCAGCGTGTTCGGCATCGAGTTCTGGGACTTCACCGACATCAACAACATCCAGCAGGTGAAGAAGCTGGTGCTGCCCAACGTCAACAAGGGCGACTACAACAACGTGAGCTGGCAGCTCTGGTGGCAGGCGCCCTACCTGTACGTGGCGGCGGCGGAGCAGGGCGTGTTCGTCATCGACGCTGCAGACCCCGTGAATGCACAGCTCGCGAACCGCGGCGCCGGCAAGCCCAACCCGATACCGACCGGCGAACTCGGCGGCTTTCGCGTGGGGCCGATCTTCACCATGGGCAACCACATGGTGCTGACGTCCATGACCAACACCAGCGGCTTCGCCAGCCTGGACATTTCGGACCCGCTGAATCCCAAGGTGCTCGACGCCGTCGCTGGCTCTACGGCCAGCTACTACGCCACCTGCTTCGACGGAAAGAAGGTCTACGCCTCCGCACAGGAGAGCGGTGGCAAGATGTTCGGCTACGACCTGAGCGACCGATCGCGCTTCGTGGCCGAGGACAACCGGCTGGTGATCAACCAGCAGCTGTATTGCGGCACGCAGGACAACTTCGTGTTCCAGGGCGCGCAGAACTACATCCACAAGGTCGATGTGAGCAACCCGCTCAACCACGTCGAAGTCGGGCGCGGCGGGCTCTTCGCGACGACGCACCCCGATTTCTCGAGTTCCGACCATGGCCAGGTGTCGCCGTTCGGCAACCTGATCTACGTCGGCAACGACCACGGCTCGGGCAGCGGTTTCATCGTGCATGCGGTGGACCCCGACCTCACCAAGCCCGAAGTGAAGCAGGTCTCGCCCGTGAACGGTGCGAAGCAGCAGGCCCTGACCTCGCGCATCGGCCTGGGCATGACCGACAGCATCCTGCCGGAGAGCGTGAACGCCAACACCTTCATCGTGCGCGCGGTGGGCGGCAACACGCTGGCGGGCACCTACAGCGTGCAATTGGGCATCGTCAACTTCCACCCCGCGCAGCCGCTGCAGCCGGGCACCGCCTACGAGGTGTTCCTGCCCGCCAACGGCCTGAAGGACTACGCGGGCAACGCCATTGCCGCCGACTACCGCTCCACCTTCAACACCGGCAATGCCAACGACATCAACCTGATGCACCACTGGGCGCTCACGGGCAACCTCGGTGACCAGATCAGCGCCAACAACGGCACCGCCGCCACCGGCGACGCCTTCGAGAGCATCGGCCTGAACTTCGCGAACCGCACCACGGGCGTGCAGCTGAAGAACGACTCCGTGTCCACCACGCTGGGCGGCACCGCGTCGCTGAGCTTCTACATGAAGACCACGCAGGCGGGCAGTGGCAGCTCGTGGACCGCGCCCGGCATCTTCGGTCGCGACCAGTCGCCGGGCGTCGACGACGTGTTCTGGGGCTGGCTCGACAGCACCGGCAACATCAAGCTGTCGGTGGGCGACAACGCAGGCACGCGCTCGCAGTCGGCCGTGAACGACGGCAACTGGCACCACATCGTGCTCACGCGCGACGCGGCCTCGGGCGCACAGGCGGTGTACGTCGATGGCGTGAAGACCACGTCGACCGGGCCGACCGGCACCAAGGGCCTGACGACCAAGTTCCAGCTGCTGGGGCAGATCCAGGGCAACACCGCGCTCTTCAAGGGCACGCTGGCCGAGGTGCGCGTGTACGGCCGCGTGCTCGGCGACAGCGACGTGGCGGCGCTGCGCAGCCAGGCCGTGATCGGCGACCCCGGCATCGTGGGCGCACCGAAGATCGTCAACGGCCAGCTGAACTTCAACCCGGCCACGTTGGGCGCCACCGGTGCGCAGTTCCGCTGGAACTTCGGCGACGGCACGCAGAGCGCGTACGCCGCGCAACCCGGCGTCACGCACACCTACAGCAGCCCCGGCCACTACACCGTGACGTTGACGGTGAAGGCCGCGAACGGTCAGGAGACCTTCTACACCTACAACCTCACGGTGATCGCACCCGTCACGGCGGCGGCGCCGACGCACACGACCAACATCGCAGGCGATGCGAACTCGGTGTACTCGGTGAACCCCGACAGCGGCACGGTGGCCGCCATCAACGCCGAGACTTTCGCCAAGCGCTGGGAAGTGCGCGTGGGCGACGAGCCGAAGACGCTGGCCGTGGGCCCCGACGGCCGCATCTGGGTCACGGTGCAGGGCGAAGACAAGCTCGTGGCGCTCAACGCCGCCGACGGCACGCTCTCGACCACTGTGCCGCTGGCCTACGGCAGCGGCCCGTACGGTGTCGTCTTCACGCCCAACGGCACCAAGGGCCTGCTGACGCTGGAAAGCAAGTCGGCGCTGGTCAGCTTCGACCCGACGACCGGCGCCGCCACGGGCACGCTCGCCCTGGAAGGCAGCGTGCGCGGCATCGCGGTCGATGCGACTTCGCAGTCGGCCTACGTGACGCGCTTCAAGTCGAAGATGACGGGCGGGCAGCTGCACAAGGTGAACCTGCAGAGCTTCAGCGGCGCCACGCCGATCGCACTGGCGGTCGACACGACCACGGTCGACACCGAGGCCGCCTCGCGCGGCGTGCCCAACTACCTGAGCCAGGTGGTGATCTCGCCCGACGGCGCGCGTGCGCTGCTGCCTTCGAAGAAGGACAACATCGTGCGCGGCACCTTCCGCGACGGCCTGCCGCTGGAGCATGACAAGACCGTGCGCTCCATCCTGTCGCAGGTGAACCTGCAGACGGCCGCGGAAGTGTTCAGCGAACAGCTCGACTTCAACGACCGTGCCCCCGCACGCGCCGCGCTGTACTCGCCCGCCGGCGACTACATCTTCGTGGCGCAGATGGAAGGCAACCGCGTGGCCATCGTCGATGCCTACAACCGCTCGGTGCGCGGCGAGATCAACGCCAGCAGCGCGCCGCACGGCCTGTACATCGATGCGGCGCGCAAACGGCTGTACGTGAACAACTTCCTGGCGCGCTCGGTGTCGGTGCACGACGTGGCGCAGGTGCTGTCCTCGGAGTCTGCCGCCCCGGCCTTCCTGCAGAACGTCACCACGGTCGCACAGGAGCCGATGGCGGCTGCGGCGCTGCGCGGCAAGCAGGTGTTCTACAACGCGTCCGACCGGCGCATGAGCATGAACAACTACATGTCGTGCGCGAGCTGCCATGCCGATGGCAGCGACGACGGCATGGTGTGGGACTTCACGCAGCGCGGCGAGGGCCTGCGCCGCACCATCAGCCTGCAGGGCCGTCGCGGCACGGGCCACGGCAAGCTGCACTGGACCGCCAACTTCGACGAGGTGCAGGACTTCGAGCACGACATCCGCAATGAGTTCGGCGGCACGGGCTTCCTGACCAACGCCGACTTCTCGGCCACGGGCGACCCGCTCGGCGTGCTGAAGGCGGGCCGCAATGCGCAGCTCGACGATCTCGCGGCGTACCTGAACTCGCTGAACAAGTACATGCGCAGCCCGGCCCGCGCGGCGGACGGCAACCTCAGCGTGGACGCGGTGCGCGGCCAGACCGTGTTCAACACGGCGCAGTGCGCGACCTGCCACACGGCCGGCAGCCTGCGCGACGGGCTGCGGCACGACGTGGGCACGGTCCAGCTCTCGTCGGGCAAGGGCAGCAACCAGCCGCTGGCGGGTGTGGGTTTCGACACACCGACGCTCTACGGCACCTGGAGCAACCCGAGCTTCTTCCACAACGGCCAGAAGGCCACGCTGCAAGACGTGCTCGCGGGCGGCCACGGCAATGCCTCGGGCCTGCCGGCGGCCGACCTGCTGGCGCTGGGCGAGTTCGTGAAGTCGCTCGACACCGCACCGGCGGTCGACACACGCATCCGCTCGGAGGTCAGCAACCTGTGCGTCAACGTGTCGGGCGGCTCCACAGCGAGCGGCGCCACGGTGGTGCAGTGGGCCTGCGGCAACGGCAACAACGAGACCTTCACCGTCAACAGCAGCGGCGGCTACACCCAGTTCGTCGCGAAGCACAGTGGCCTGTGCCTGGCGCAGGGCAACACCAACGCCGGCGGCGGCCCGCTGGTGCAGCTGGCGTGCACGGCGGGCATGGCCACGCAGTGGAGCGTGGTCGGGGCGACGTTGCGCAACCGCGTCTCTTCCGGCGCGTGCCTCGATGTGCCCGGCTCGACCACCACGCAAGGAACAGCGCTGTCCACCTACACCTGCCATGGCGGGGCCAACCAGCGCTGGAGCCAGATTCCCTGAGCGCTTCTGCGCCTTCTCTCTTTTTCTCTCGCTCTCCAAAAAAAGGAAATCACGTGTCGGAACTCCAACTCTCCCTCCCAGGCGGCTATCGGTTCATTCCGGGCGTCCAGCAGTACTCGGCTGGCGTGGCCGCCGAACCTGGGTTTCGCATCGAGCGCGTGCGGTTCCTGGAGCCCCTGCCCCTGAAGCAGGGCTTTCAGCGCATCAAGGAAATCCTGGAGGAGGCCTCGCGTCCGCTGGCCGCCTTCTGCGCGTGCGAACTGCGGTCCCCGGCACCGTTCACCGAACAGGGCTTCGTCGAATTCAACAACCTCTACGTGGGAACGTTGAAAGAATGGGGCATCTTCATCGGCGACCTGAATCCGGTGGCGCGAAGCAACGTGTGCCCCGCGGTGTCGCCGCCGTCGGAGCCCTCGTTCCATGCGTTCAGCTACACCGTGCCCGACGCGGAGGCAGCGGCTTCGTTCGTCGTGGCCGGCAGTGCCGAAGCGCCGGAAGGCAAGGGCCACTACCGCGACCATGCCGTGCGCCTGGGCGACACCTCGCCGCCCGCCATCCTGAAGAAGGCGCAGTGGGTGCTCGACGAAATGGAACGCCGCCTGGCATCGCTGGGCTTCACCTGGGCCAGCACCACGGGCTCGCAGCTGTACACGGTGCACGACATCCATCCCTTCATCGCGGACGAGATCGTCAAGCGCGGTGCGGCGCGTCATGGGCTGACCTGGCACTACAACCGCCCGCCGGTGGTCGATCTCGAGTACGAGATGGACTGCCGCAGCGTCCAGTTCGAACGCGTCGCGGTCTGATCGCGCGCGGGTCGCCACACCCTCTCACCGAGACACCCATGCCCAAAGCTCTGCCGCATCGCCTGGTCGCCACCTGCATCGTCCTGACCTCGTTCCTGGCGTCCGGCCTCGCCGGTGCGCAGAACATCCAGGAGCGCACCTTCAAGTTCGCCTTCGTCAACCAGAAGGAGCATCCGCAGGGCATGGGCGCGCAGCGCTTCTCGGAGATCGTCGAGAAAAAGAGCGGCGGCAAGATGAAGGTGAAGCTCTTTCCTTCGGGCGTGCTGGGGGGCGATGCCTCGGTCATTGCCTCGCTGCAGGGTGGCACGGTGGAAATGACGATGGCGATCCCGGGCCTGCTCTCGGGCATGGCCCGGGAGTTCTCGCTGTTCGACCTGCCGTTCCTGTTCAACAACGAGAAGGAAGCCGACTTCGTGCTCGACGGTCCGGTCGGCCGCAAGCTGCTGGACAAGCTGCCCGAGAAGGGCCTGATCGGCCTCACGTACTTCGAGCACGGCTTTCGCAACGTCACCAACAGCCGGCGACCCATCGCGCGCATGGAAGACCTGCAGGGCCTGAAGCTGCGCGTGATGCAGATCCCCGTGATGATCGATGCCTTCAGCGCGCTGGGTGCCAACCCGTCGCCGCTGCCGCTGCCCGAGGTCTACACCGCGCTGGAGCAACGGGCCGTCGACGGCCAGGAAAATCCGTACTCGCTGGTGGAAGCCTCGAAGTACTACGAGATCCAGAAGTACGGCTCCAACACGCGGCACGCGTTCAACCCCGTCGTGCTGCTGTTCAGCAAGAAGCGGTGGGAGCAGCTGTCGGAAGACGAACGCAAGATCCTCCTCGATGCGGCCCGGGAAACGCAGCCCTTCCAGCGCGCCGCCAACCGCGACGTCAACGCCAAGGCCGCCGAGTTCCTGAAGGGCAAGGGCATGGTGTTGACCGAGTTCCCCGCCGCCGAGCGCGAGCGCCTGCGCGAGAAGCTCGTGCCGGTCACGGACAAGCACGTCAAGCAGATCGACCCAGCGCTGACGAAAGAGCTGTTCTCCGAGCTCGGCAAGGCACGCGGCAGTGCCGCCAGATAGACAACCAACAAACAACCAAGGAATGACGAATGAAGCTGTTGCGTTACGGGCCTGTCGGCCAGGAAAGGCCGGCAATGCTCGACGCGGAAGGCCGTATGCGCGACCTCTCCGCGCACGTGAACGACATCGCCCACGAGGTGTTGCTGCCGTCCGGCCTGGCGCGCCTCGCCGCACTCGACCCGCAAACTCTCCCGCTGGTGGAAGGCACTCCGCGCATCGGCGCCTGCGTGGCCGGCTCGGGCAAGTTCATCTGCATCGGGCTCAACTACTCGGACCACGCGGCCGAGACCGGCGCCACGGTGCCGCCCGAGCCCATCGTTTTCCTGAAGGCCACCTCGGCGATCGGCGGACCGAACGACGTGCTTGAAATTCCGCGCGGCTCCACCAAGACCGATTGGGAGGTGGAGCTGGGCGTGGTGATCGGAAAGACCGCGAAGTACGTGAGCGAAGCGGATGCAATGGCCCACGTCGCGGGCTATTGCCTGATCAACGACGTGTCGGAACGCGCTTTTCAAACTGAGCGCCAGGGCCAGTGGACCAAGGGCAAGTCGGCCGACACCTTCGGACCGATCGGCCCGTGGCTCGTGACGCCCGATGAAGTGCCCGACCCGCAGCAGCTGGACATGTGGCTGGAGGTCAACGGCGTGCGGCGCCAGAGCGGCTCCACGGCCACCATGGTCTACGGCGTGCGTTACCTGATTGCGTACCTCTCGCAGTTCATGAGCCTGCGCCCGGGAGACATCATTTCCACGGGAACCCCGCCCGGCGTGGGCATGGGGTTCAAGCCACCGGTCTACCTGAAGGGTGGCGATGTCGTCACGTTGGGCATCGAAGGGTTGGGCACGCAGCGGCAGGTCGCCACACAGTTCGATTGAAGGGGAGGTGGCAGAGGGCAGCAGCGGGCCGTGATGCGCCTGCTGCTGCTGTGTCAGATCAGCGTGGCGCTCACGCCGCGCTGCACCACAGGCGCGATGCCGGCGTAGAAGAACGCGAGGCTGTCTTCCGGCCCGTTGACGGCACGCCCGCGCACCTTGGCCATCGCGCAGACGCCGACCTGTGCGCTGTCGGGACCGATCACGAGCACGAAGGGGTTGTCGTCGTCACCGCGCAGGTAGCGTCCGCCGAACTCGCGGCGTGCGGTTTCGAAAACATAAGCCGACGCCAGAAAGTGCAGGTCGTCGGGCAAGGGCGCCTGCTGCTGGAAGAAGTCTTCGAGCACCTGGTCGACGAGGACCAGCGAGGCTTCGGAGTAGTCGAGCGCCGCGCCGTCGATCGGCGTGCCGGGTTGCGAAAAAGCGCCGATGAAGTCTTCGGCCTGCGAGGCCATGCCGGCCTCGAGCGTCGACGGCATTTCTATTTCAGGTTCCTTTTTCTTCTTCAGGAAATCGAACAGTCCCATGGTGCGTCTTGGCCTTTCTCTTGTGGATGGAGGAGGCCGCAGGCTAGCGCAGAACGCGCACGCCGCGAAGACGGGGAGTGCTTGTGATCAGGCCTGCACCGCAGCCGACAGCTGCCGCAGCATCACCGACTGCCGCGCCTCTTCGGCATCGCGCAGGCTCTTCGCAGCGCGCGCCGCGACGTAGGTGACGTACAGGGTCTCGACGGCCCGTGCCCATTCGTGCGCCTTCTGCGACACGCCTTCCGCCTTGACCGGCGAGCCGGTGGCCATCGGCGTCGACAGGTCGTCGACCGGATGGGCCGGTACCTCGACGCCGGCCTTCCCGAGGATCACGGCTTTCTGAAGGATGGTGAGCATGGACGGACCTCTCTTTTTTCTTGTTCCAGAGTAACGGCGCCCTTCGCGGGTCGCTATTCGCCAGATGACGTATCCGCCCCTGAATTCAAGGTGAACTTTTGGCCGCATAGGGTTTGCCTGGGCAGCCGAAAGCAGGGCCTGCACAAAGCGCCATCGGCCTTGCGCAATGTCCCTTCGTTCGTTCTGGATGCAAATAATATTTGTTTGCATTCTCAATACAATTGATGCTGATCAGTTGGTACGCAACAACAACAACGCATCCGAGAGCGGCCCTGTTTTTCCTGCCGTTTTCCGTGGAGTTTTTGCATGTTGTTCTCGCGTTGCGGCCGTCGGCCGCGTCCGTCCTTGCTGGCGCTGGCCGCCGCATCTCTTTTTTCTCCCGCCCTGTTCGCCCAGACGCCCGCTGACCAGCAACTGCGCGAGGTCGTCGTCAGCGCGACCGGCTTCGAGCAGGAGCTGAAGGACGCGCCCGCTTCCATTTCGGTCATCACGCGCCAGGAGCTGGAAACGCGCCAGTTCCGCGACCTGGCCGAGGCGCTGCAGAACGTCGAAGGCATCGACGTGGGCGGCTCCACCGGCAAGACCGGGGGCCTGGACATCTCGATCCGCGGCATGCCCAGCGACTACACGCTGATCCTCATCGACGGCCGGCGCCAGAACGTGGCCGGCGACGTGACGCCCAACGGCTTCGGCGCCGCGCACACCAGCTTCATGCCGCCGCTGGCGGCCATCGAGCGCATCGAGGTCATCCGCGGCCCGATGTCGACGCTGTACGGCTCCGACGCCATGGGCGGCGTGGTCAACATCATCACGCGCAAGGTGGCGCGTGAATGGGGCGGCCAGGTCACGATGGAAACCGGCATTCCGCAGGACAGCGACTGGGGTTCGCAGACGCGCTCCAGCGTCTACCTGAGCGGCCCCGTGGCCACCGACCTGCTGGGCCTGACCCTGCGCGGCAACATCTACCGCCGCGAAGCCGCCGACTGGGTGCTGGCACCCGGCCAGGCGCAGCCCGCGACTGCGCGCAACCCCGCGCCCGCCGAGAGCCGCCAGCACAGCGTGGGTGGCCGCCTGATGCTCACGCCCAACCGGCAGCACGACATCTGGCTCGACGTCGAATCGGGCCGCAGCTGGTACGACAACGAAGACGGCCGGCTGGGCACGCGCGACGCCGCCGCGCCCAACCGCACCGGCAACAACCCGCCGGGTTACCAGGACGCGCTGCGCTTCAACCGCGACCAGGTCGCCGTCGGCCACACCGGGCGCCTGGGCTTCGGCACGGTGGAAAGCAGCCTGATGCACACCACCACCGAGACCGTCGGCCGCACGATTCCGGGCGGCGCCATTCCGCGCAATGCCGCGGCCCGCCGCACCGTGTACTGGCTGAGCGAAGCCGACCGCGGCCGCGAACGCGAACTCAAGACCACCAACCTCGTGCTCGACAGCAAGCTCGTCGCGCCCGTGGGTGATGCTCACGTGCTGACCGTCGGCGGCCAGTGGTGGGACGCCAAGCTGGTCGACGGCCTGCTGCCCACCTCGCAGAGCCAGACCATGTGGGCGCTGTTCGCCGAAGACGAATGGCGCCTTGCGCCCGGCCTCACCGCCACGCTGGGCGGTCGCTACGACCACCACAGCGCCTTCGGCGGCCACGTGAGCCCGCGCGGCTACCTGGTCTGGGACGCCACGCCGCAGTGGACCTTCAAGGGCGGCGTCAGCAAGGGCTTCCGCGCGCCGCGCCTGAACCAGCTGATCGACGGCATCAGCGGCGTGAGCGGCCAGGGCGCCACGCTCAACATCGGCAATCCGAACCTCAAGCCCGAGACCAGCACCAGCACCGAGCTGGCGGCGCTGTTCAACAACCAGAAGGGCCTGACCGCCTCGGCGACCCTGTTCCACAACAAGGTGAAGGACAAGATCGCCAGCGGCGGCGACTGCAGCGTGGCGCGCATCTCCAGCTGCGTGGTCGACCCGACCGCCAACTACTCGGTCAACGTCGACCAGGCCAAGACCTGGGGCATGGAACTGAGCAGCCGCGTTCAGCTGACCAAGGCCTGGGGCCTGAAGGCGGGCTACACCTGGACCGACAGCGAAGTGATCGAAGGCGGCGTGAAGAACGGCAAGCTGGCCGACACCGCACGCCACCTGCTGCATGCGCAGGTCGACTGGAACCCCGACGCCAAGTGGCGCTTCTGGCTGCGCGGCGAATACCGCGGCAAGAGCCCGCGCTTCACCGGCGACCCGGCGCGGCTGACGGGCAACAACCTGGCGATCTACCGCGCGGTGGGTGACATCAAGGCGTACCACCTGTTCCACCTCGGCGGCTCTTACCAGGTGTCGAAGAACGTGCGCCTGAACGCCAACGTGAACAACCTGTTCAACAAGGACTTCCGCAAGTTCCAGCAGGTCGACCTGAGCGGCACCTCGGCCTGGGTCAACGAATACTTCCAGGGCGGCGCGTCGGTGGCGGGCACCACGCCGGCCGGACGCACGATCTGGCTGTCGGCGAACGTGACGTTCTGAGATTGACGATGGCCGTGGCGGGCAGTGCGAGCCTCAAGGATTCGCGCGGGCCTGCCACACCAGCGTGGCCGCGCTCAGGTCTTCGAGCGCGCTGCCCACGGCCTTGAACACCGTGCGCTCGGCATCGCCGGTGCGCCCGGGCCGCGCGCCGCGGCACAGCTCGGCGAGCGTGCCCTGCACCGCGTCGGCGCGCAAGGTGCCGGCGGCGATCGCGTCGAGCAGGTCGCCGGCCTTCTGCAGCGCCTCGGGCGTGTCGATGAAGGTGCGCGTGCCGTCGAAACATTGCACATCGGCTTCGCGCATCGCGGGCGTGAAGCTGCCGATCAGGTCGAGGTGCGCGCCCGGCGCAAGCCATTCGCCGCGCACCAGCGGCGTGGTCGCCAGCGTCGCGCAGCTCACGATGTCAGCACTGCGCACGGCCGCTTCGAGGTCGGTGCCGGCCGCTTGTGCATTCCAGCCTTCGGCACGCCATTGCTCGGCCAGCGCCTCGGCGCCTTCGGGCCGGTGGTTCCACACCCACACCTCGTCGATGGGGCGCACGCTCGCGTGCGCGGCGGGCAGCATGCGCGCGATGCGGCCGGTGCCCAGCACCAGCAGCTTGCGCGCATCGGTGCGGGCCAGGAACGAAGCGCCCAGCGCCGATGCGGCTGCCGTGCGGCGCGCCGTGATCTCGTTGCCGTCCATCATCGCCAGCGGCACGCCGGTGCGCGCGTCGTACAGCACGTAGGTCGCGTGCAGCCCGGGCAGGCCGCGCGCGCCGTTGCCCGGAAAGATGTTGATCGTCTTGATGCCCAGAAAGCCCGCGTCGCTCCACGCCGGCATGATCAGCACCGTGCCGCGCGTGGCCGCGTCGCCGCCGGTCTCGATGCTGTGCACGTGGCGCGGCGGCACCTGCGCCTCGGCCGCGAAGGCGGCGCGCAGCGCGGGCACGAGCCGCTCGAAGGTCAGGGGCGTGCCGGTGGTGGCTTCATCGAAATGTTTCATGGGCGGGAAGGCAGCGCCGGAGCGCTGTCGAAGAAGGTGGTGAGGGCTTGTCGGTACGTCGCGGCGAAGCGCGGCGCCGCCATCGGTTCGAGGTGGCCGGCGCCCGGCACCTCGATCAGTTGCTTGGGTTCTTTCGCATCGGCCAGCAGGCGCTGCGAGTGGTGGTGCGGAATCACCGCATCGGCCGTGCCGTGGATCAGCAACAGTGGAATCGGCGCGATGGCCGCGACGAACTTCGAGGCCCCGTAGTCGTCGTGCACCAGCAGGCCGGCGCCCGGCAGCTTGTCGTTGGCGATGGAGCGGTACGAATAGAAGGTCGACTCGATCGCCACCGCCTTCACGCCGGCCCGGTTGCCCGACCCCACGGCCGCGATCGCGTTCGTGCCGCCCAGGCTCTGCCCGAAGACGAACAGCCGCGACGCATCGACATCCGCGCGGGCGCGCACATGGTCGAGCGCGGCGTTCGAATCCTCGAACACGCCGCGGGGTTCGGGCGCGCCGTCCGATTCACCATAGCCGCGGTAGTCGAACACGAACACGTTGTAGTCCTGCGCGGGCAGCCACGCCACGAAGCGCCAGTGGCTGCTCATGTTCTGTGCATTGCCATGGAAGTGCACCACGGTGCCCTTGGCCGCTTTGGGGTCCGGCCGGCCCGCGGCGGGAATGAACCAGCCGCTCAGGCGCGTGCCGTCGGCGCTGGTGAAGTGCACGTTCTCGTAGCGCAGGCCCAGCGCGTCGGGCGTTTCGTAGCGCACGCGGTCGGGGTAATAGAACATCGACTGCACGCAGCCGCCGAGCAGGAAGAGCGGCAGGGCGGCGAAGGGCAGCTGCCACCAGCGACGAGCAGGCGAGGTCGTGGTCATGCCTGCCGGCTTTCGGCGAGCATGTTGCAGAAGAGCGCGCCTTGCTCGATGGCATCGTCCAGCGCCACGTGCGTGTGCGGCAGCCCGGCGTCGAACCAGCGGCGCGGCATTGCGCGCTTGGTGCTGTCGCGGTAGCCGATCTTCAGCAGGGCCATCGCGAAGCTCTTCATGTCGAGCGCCGAATGACTGAACGGGCTCTCGCCCGCAAAGCGCATCAGGTACCAGTAGACGAACAGGAAGTCGAAGCCCGCCGGGTACGCCACGAACACCGGCCGCACCTTCAAACCCTTGAGCCACGCGACGTAGTTCTTCATGGCATGCGTCGGGTCTTGCAGGTCGGTGCGGCACGCGGCCCAGGCCTCGGGCTGGGTCTGCCACCAGGCAGCCGTCTTCGGGTCGGCCTCGGCGCCGGGCAGTGTGTGCAGGTTGGCGCTGAAGGTGGACACCAGCTGCTTGTCGGCCGTGTAGGCGGCCGAGCCGAAGCTGAGCATCGAGTGCGGGCCGGGAATGGGGCCGTCGGTTTCGACGTCGGTGCTGATGTAGATCTCGGTCATGGGCGAAGACTCGTCGCGGGCTCCGCGAGCGCGAAGACATGCAGGTCCAACCACTGCCCCGACGCGTTCTCGATGAGCGCGATCTCCGTGCAGCGCGCCTGCACCGGGCCCAACGCAAGCAGCCGCGCTTGCAGCTCGATGGCGGCCTCCTGCGCATGCAGCGCGTTGCCATGCGCCACCGACAGATGCGGAACGATGTCGTCATGCAGGCCGTCGTACGGCGGGAACTCGGGAAACTCCTTCACCAGCGCACGCGTCATCTCGATGAACGGCGCGGCGGGCTCCGGTGCCAGGTAGGCGGTCTCGGGAAAGCGTCCGACCTTGCCGAGCGCAAAGGAGAACGACGCCGTGAGTTGCAGCACGCGCCGCGCGCGAGCGAGCACCTCGTCGGTAATCAGCGCGGGGTCCATGAAGGGCACGAGCAGCGTGATGTGGGCGGGAACGCCGAGCGCCACGGTGGGATCAAAACGGCGGCGAAGGTCTGCGGCGATGGGTTCGGCTGCGGGAACCTTCACGGCGAATGCGGAGATGGGCATTGGGCGGAGGATAGCCCACGCCCTCAGGGGCGCGCATCGGCTGAAACGCGCGCCCAGTCCAGCCCCATCTTGGCCAGGTACTTGCGCAGCCGGTCCGCATCGTTCACCACGCTGCGCTGCGTCCGCGAGGCCTGGAACAACTGCCGCCCCGCCTCCGACAAGCTGCGCGCCGGCCGGCACACGCGCACCACCGCTTCGAGCTGCAGGCGATCGAACAGGTCGAGCGCGGCGAACTTCTCTTTGCCGAGCAGGGCTTCCAGGTCGACCTCATCGCCCGCCGCCACCGATGCTGTACCCGTGCCCTCGTGCTTCCACAGCCAGCGCAGCCGCGCGATTTCCGCTTCGACCAGCGCGACCGCAATGCGCCCCCCATCGGCCAGCGTCGCGAGCCGCGTCACGCTCGCCGACAGGTCGCGGAAGTTGCCGCGCCAGAGCGCCTCGCTGCTTTGCGCAAAGCGCAGGTAGGCCGTGCGCGCCTCGGCGTTGAAGCGCACCACGCGGTGGTTCTCGGCCGCGTGCAGGGCCAGCAGGTGGTCGAGGTTGGGCTCGATGTCTTCGGGCCGCTGCGCGAGGCCGGGCAGGTCGTAGGTCCAGAGGTTGATGCGCGCGAACAGGTCTTCGCGAAAGCGCCCTTGCGCCACGTCGCGGCGCAGGTCGCGGTGGGTGCCGGCGATGAGCTGGAAGTCGCTCTCCACTTCCTTGTCGGCGCCCACGGGGAAGAAGCGCTTTTCCTCGATGGCCTTGAGCAGCATTGCCTGTTCATCGAGGCCGAGTTCGCCGATCTCGTCGAGAAACAGCGCGCCTTGGTGCGCGGTGCGCAGCAGCCCCGCGCGGTCGCTCGCCGCGCCGGTGAAAGAGCCCTTCTTGTGCCCGAACAGCGTGGACGCCGCGCCGTCGCCGCGCAGCGTGGCGCAGTTCACCTCGACGAACGGCCCCGTCACCTGGTGGCGCGCCTGCTTCAGCTCGAACATGCGGCGCGCCAGGAACGACTTGCCCGCACCCGTCGGCCCCACGAGCAGGATCGGCGCGCGCGAGCGCACGGCCACGCGCTCGATCTCGTCGATGAGCGCGTTGAAGCGCGCATTGCGCGTGGCGATGCCGCTCTTCAAAAATGCGACCGCGTCGCGCTGGTCGGCGTCGAAGCGGCGCGCAATCGGGTCGTAGCGCGACAGGTCAAGGTCGATCAGCGCGACCTTGCCGGCGTCGCCCTGGCGCTGCTTGCGCGGCGGCGAGGTCTGCGCCAGCACGCCCGGCACCACGCGCGATTCCGACAGCAGGAACATGCAGATCTGCGCCACGTGCGTGCCCGTGGTGATGTGCGTCCAGTACTGCTCGCGCTCCGGCTGGAAGGGGTAGGCGCGCGCCCAGTCGTACAGGCGCGTGTAGACCTCGCCGAAGTCCCACGGGTCTTCGAGGTCGAAGGGCACGAGGTTGACCGTGGTCTCGGGCGACACGGCGGCGATGTCGGCCTTCACCACCTCGGCCAGCGCCGTGTGCTTGCGCGTGTGCAGCAGCTCTATGCGCGCGACCACCATGTCGTCGTGCTGCGCCAGCGAGACCGTGGGGCGCCACTTGTTCCAGCGGCCCGCGCCCTGGCCGGCATCGAGCTGGGTGCCGAGGAATCCGATGACGACGATGGGCTTCATGGATAAAAGACTAGCTGAATTTCTAGGAATTATTGGAATGCTAGCAAGAGATCAATGCCGTGTCACACGCAGCGAAGAAGAAATTTCCCTTTCCGGTCAATGACTTGCATCGCCGGCGCCCTGTTTTCTTCCGAGCTGCGAGCAAGTTGGCACGCTCGCTGCAATAGAGAAAGGGTCCGGATGCAGTTCATCCGCTCCCAGGTGCCGCATCCCAGCGGCCCGGTGCCGCAGGCCAGACCTGTTCTTGGGTCCGCGGCATGCCGCTGTTGAACTGCGTTGGTCACTGGACTTGTTCCAGTCTGCTCATGGTGGAGCACTGCGCTAACCACGCGGCGTGGCGGGTTCGATTCCCGCAAACAACCTTCGGCGGTGTTCGCACCGCCGCTTTGATGGGGGCGAAAGCCCCACCGCCCCGGCACACCGGAGCGAGGCGCAGGGCAGGGCCCGGCCGAGCGACACCGTGCCAGTGCAGGCGGCTTGCGCATCGCGCATTCTGCAAGGAACCGCATGCAGCCATCGACGCAGAAGGAGGCGATGGCGCAGCCACCGCACCGACCCGTCGACCGCTGTGTTGCTGACCTCGCAAACCACGGTGCCCGCCGCTTGCCCTTCGTGGGCCCCTATGCCTGATATTGAAACGCAGTCGAACAACAAACGACAACTGCAACGAAGAAGAAGAGAGAGGAAGAAAAAATGCTGGGATTCACCCCATTCACCGTGAAGAAGAACGAGCGCGTGCTGCTGCTGCGCAACGGCGACTTCGAGGGCCTGTACGCCGCCGGCAAGCACCGCGTGTTCACGGGTTTCGACACCGTGCAGCTCGAGCGCTTCTCGCTGGCCGAGCCGGCCTTCGACCACGAGCTGGCCGACTACTTCCTGGCGCGTGAGCCGCAGCTGGTGCAGCGCGAGTTCGTGCAGGTGTCGCTGGGCGAGACCGAGGTCGGCCTGCGCCATGAAGACGGCGTGCTGGTGCAGATCCTGCCGCCCGCCACCCGCAAGCTCTACTGGCGCGGCCTGCGCGAGCAGCGCGTCGACGTGATCGACGTGGCCGCCGATGCACGCCTGCCGGCCGAGCTGCTGGCCAAGCTGCAGAGCGTGGCGCTGCGTCCGCGTGCGGTGCAGGGGCTCGAAGGCGTGCTGCTGGTGCAGGTGCCCGAGTTCCACGCCGGCGTGCTGACCCTCGAAGGCCAGATGCAGGCGCTGCTGCCCCCGGGCAACCACGGCTTCTGGCGCTTCAACCGGCAGGTGGCCGTGACCAGCGTGGACCTGCGTTCGCAGATCGCCGAAGTGAGCGGCCAGGAAATACTCACCCGCGACAAGGTGGGGCTGCGGCTGAACCTGTCGGCAGTGTGGCGTTTCGCCGATGTGCGGCAGGCCCTGGCGCAGATGCCCAAGCCGGCCGAGCATGTGTACCGCGAGCTGCAGTTCGGTCTGCGCGCGGCGGTGGGCGAGCAGACGCTCGACGCCCTGCTGGAGAACAAGTCCGCCATCGACCAGACGGTGCTGGCGCAGGTGCGTGAGCGGCTCGAGGGTTCGGGCCTGGTGCTGGAGAGCGTGGGCGTGAAGGACATCATCCTGCCGGGCGAGATGAAGACCATCCTCGCGCAGGTGGTGGAGGCCGAGAAGTCGGCCCAGGCCAACGTGATCCGCCGCCGCGAGGAAACCGCGGCCACGCGCTCGCTGCTGAACACCGCGAAGGTGATGGAGGGCAACCCCGTCGCCTTGCGCATGAAGGAACTCGAGACGCTGGAACGCGTGGCCGAGCGCATCGACAAGATCTCGGTGATCGGCGGCCTGGACCAGGTGCTCAACGGACTCGTGACGCTGCGGCCGAATGGTTCCTGAGCGACAGAGGAAAGAAAGAGACACGGGCACGCAGGCACAGAAGGGAGCGCCACTGCCAAAAATGTTTGAAATTGCCGGCAGCCTGGGTAAGACCAGGTACGGCGGGCAAGTCGGTTGACGAGCAAGGTTGAGGATGCAGGTGCTGGCTCCGATGACGGGTCTGTCACTGGCGCGCGTTTCCAATCGTCGACTGGGCCGCTGGATTCAAACACCACGGTCGCCGTATTGATGCGGGTTCGAATCCCGTCGTGTCCACCAGTTGATTGCAAGAATAGATAGACAAAGAGAGAGAAAGAAAAATGACGAACTACAAAGTACATGAAGTCGCCAACGGCGTCCCCGTGAAGATGTGGACGAACGGCGTGCCCGTGGAAGACGAGGCGCAGAAGCAGCTCGAGAACGCCGCGCGCCTGCCCATCGTGTTCAAGCACATCGCGGCCATGCCCGACGTGCACTACGGCATCGGTGCGACCGTGGGTTCGGTGATCCCGACCTTCAAGGCCATCATCCCCGCCGCGGTCGGCGTGGACATCGGCTGCGGAATGATGGCCTGCAAGACCACGCTCAACGCGCGCGACCTGCCCGACAACCTGGGCCCGCTGCGTTCGGCGATCGAGAAGGCCGTGCCGCACGGAAGCAACCCCAAGCGCATGGGCCGCGACAAGGGTTCGTGGGAAACGCCGCCCGATGAAACCGACGCCGCCTGGGCGAAGCTGGTGGACGAGTTCGACCTGATCTGCGAGGACTACCCGCGCATCAAGAACACGAACAACCACAAGCACCTGGGAACGCTGGGTACCGGCAACCACTTCATCGAGGTGTGCCTCGATGAAGCGGGCGCCGTGTGGTTCATGCTGCACTCGGGTTCGCGCGGCGTGGGCAACGCCATCGGTACGCACTTCATCGAACTCGCGAAGAAGGACGCCGAACTGCACCAGCGCAACCTGCCCGATCAGGACCTGGCGTACTTCGAGGAAGGCGCCCAGTACTTCGGCGACTACGTGCGTGCGGTGGGCTGGGCCCAGAAGTTCGCACGGGCGAACCGCGAAGTGATGATGCAGCGCGTGGTCGCGGCCGCGCGCAAGGTCATCACCAAGCCTTTCGAGGCCCACGTGGAAGCGGTGAACTGCCACCACAACTACGTGAGCCGCGAGACGCACTTCGGGCAAGACGTGCTCGTGACCCGCAAGGGCGCGGTGAGCGCGAAGCTCGGCGAGCTGGGGATCATCCCCGGCAGCATGGGCGCCAAGAGCTACATCGTGCGCGGCAAGGGCAACCCCGAGAGCTTCATGAGCTGCAGCCACGGCGCCGGTCGAAAGATGAGCCGGACGAAGGCCAAGAAGCTCTTCACCGTCGCCGACCAGATCGCCGCGACCGAAGGCGTCGAATGCCGCAAGGACGCCGACGTGATCGACGAGATCCCGATGGCCTACAAGGACATCGACGCGGTGATGGATGCGCAGAAGGACCTGGTGGAGGTGGTTTACACGCTCAAGCAGGTGGTTTGCGTGAAGGGTTGAAAAAATGAACGAACGACTGGAAAAGAGCCGAGAGATAGCGGATTGGATTGCATCGAAGTTCGACGGAATTGGCGTTGTCAGAGATGGTCGAAGTGAGTTCGCTGCAACTTGCTACTACGTCGTGTGGCAACACCAAGCCGCAGTTTTTCGCCTTTATCGGGAGGGTCTCATTGCGCCTGCAACCGCGCTTTTGCGCTGTGCTTGGGATGCTTACATCCGGGGGATGTGGCTAAGCCGAGCGGCTAGCGATGAGGCGGTCGCCGCCTTTCTTTCAGGAGGGCGTCCACCGCCTCAGAAAGACCTCGTGATTGCAATGGAAGTCGCAGATGAGCTCCCTCCTGGCATCTTGTCTGCTTTTCATCGGGCGAACTATTCTGAGCTGTGCGATCTGACGCACACAGGTATCACGCAGCTCCTACAGCAATGGAGTAACGAAGAGATTTGTGCACGTCAAGAGCCCGAGCAGATGGAGAACATCTTGGATTTTGTTGACTCCATAGCGCTGAGTTCATTGGCACAAGCGGCTGTCATGGCCAATGAGCAAATCGTTGCGCATGAAGCTCTGGAGAGGATGAGTGCAATAAGGCGTCGGTGAACGATATCCCGGCGCGAGGTCTGACTATGAAAAGCAACAAACAACGCCGCGCCGAAATCAAGGCGCACCGCCTCGACCGCGCCGCGCGTGCCGTGGCATTGCAGCAGCGCCAGGCCGATGCACGCCTGCTGCGTGCCGAAGGCATGGTCGCCGCCGACACGGCCTTGCTGGCCGCGCACAACAACACCTACGGCCCGCTGCCCACCTTCTACGTCGACAAGGCGTTCACCTGCCGCGATTGCGGAGCGCAAGAGGTGTGGACGGCCAAGCAGCAGAAGTGGTGGTACGAGGTGGCGCTCGGCAGCATCCACAGCACGGCGGTGCGCTGTCGCGCATGCCGGCTCGGAACGCCGCGCACAAGAACAACGACAAACGACTGAACAAGAAAGAAAGACGTGTCCCGATGACGGAAGCACAAGAAGAACAACGAGCGCTCGATGCCGTCGAACTCGACGGCTCCCAAGGCGAAGGCGGCGGCCAGATCCTGCGCACCGGCCTCGCGCTGTCGATGGTCACGGGCCGCCCGCTCACCATCGAGAAGATCCGCGCGGGCCGCGCCAAGCCGGGCCTGATGCGCCAGCACCTCGCGTGCGTGCATGCAGCCGCGGAGATCAGCGGCGCGCAGGTCGAAGGTGCCGAGCTGGGTTCGCAGTCGCTGCGCTTCGTGCCAGGGCCGGTGCGCGCGGGCGACTACCGCTTCGCGATCGCCGGTGCGGGCAGCTGCATGCTGGTGCTGCAGACCGTGCTGCCGCCGCTGCTGCTGCAACCCGCGGGCCAGGTCAGTCGGCTGCGGCTGAGCGGCGGCACGCACAACCCGATGGCGCCGCCGTTCCATTTTCTGGAGCGTGCCTTCGCGCCGCTGGTGCGCCGCTTCGGTGGCGATCTGCAGCTCGAGCTGCGCCGTTGCGGCTTCTATCCGGCGGGTGGCGGCGAGGTCGACGCGACGATCGTGCCGGCGGCGGAAGGCGCGCGGCTGCAAGCGTTTGATCTGCTCTCGCGCGGTGAGCTGCTGGCGGGCCATGCGGAGTGCCTGGCGCCCGGCCTGCCGCGGCATGTGGCGGCGCGCGAACTCGAAACGGTGGGGGCGGCGATGGGCTGGTCGGCGCAGGCCGAGCAGCTGCGCACGGTGCCGACGCGCCAGAACGAGGGCCCGGGCAATGCGCTGCTGGTGACGCTGGCCTACGCGCACCTCACCGAGGTGTTCACGGCCTTCGGCGAGAAGACGCTGAGCGCGGAGCAGGTGGCGCACGGCCTCGTGAAAGAGGTGCGCGCGTTCCAGAAGCACGAGGACGCGGCCGTGGGGCCGCACCTGGCCGACCAACTCGCGCTGTTGCTGGCGCTCGCGGTGTTCCGGCAGCCGGGCCAGTCGGGCGCGTTCACCTGCAGCGAAGTGACGCCGCACACGCGCACGAACTGCGAGGTGATCGAGCGCTTCCTGCCGGTGCGCTTCACGATCACTGAAGAAGCTGCAGGCCCGCGCGCGGCGCGGGTGCAGGTGGCGTCGTGATTACAGGCCGGCCTGGCGCGTGACGCTCACGGAAGTCCGCTCCAGGTCGGCGGCGTCGGAGTAGATGTTGCCGCTGCGTGCGGTGGCAACGGCTTCGGCGCGCACGGCCTGACGGTCGACGGTGGAGGTCACGGCGACGGTGCCTTCGGCGGCAGCATCGGAGTACACATTGCCATTGCGCGCAGCGGCGACGGCTTCGGTGCGCACGTCGGCACGGGTGGCGGCCGAGGTGATGGCGTGCACGCCTTCGTAGGTTTCGGCGTGGGCCGCACCGGCGGTGCCCAGCAGGGCGAAAGCGGCGGCGGAAATGGCGAGGAGTTGCTTGCTGTTCATGATGCGTTTTCCCTTGAGTCTGTGGGCGGCGGACAGTCGTCGTTGCCACAAGCTGCAGTGTGAAACCGCATCGCGGAAGGCGCTGTGCGTTTGCGCACCGAATCCGGCAGGTGAAGACGCTCAGGGCGTTTGTGCAGCGCGCGAATACATCACGGTCAGCGGCTCGGAGCGCCCGCGCACGTTCAGCGTGTCGACCGGCCCCAGCGTCTCTTCGGCACCGGCCTGTTGCGCCGCGAACTGCGAGACCACGAGCCGCGCCGAGGCGGTCTTGGAATGGTCCTGCAGGCGGCTCGCGGTGTTGACCACCTCGCCGATGGCGGTGAAGGTGGTGGTCTCGAGGTAGCCGACCTCGCCGACGGCCGCGCGCCCGGCGTGCAGGCCCATGCCGAAGTCCAGCTGCTGGCCGAACTGGGCCTGGAAGTCGACGTTCCACGCCTCCATGCGCTCGCCGATGAGCTCGGTGGCGCGCAGTGCCTGGCGGCAGGCGGTGGGCAGGTCGCTCTCGAGGCCGAAGATGGCCATCACGCTGTCGCCGATGAACTGGTTGGGCACGCCGCCGCTCTCGCGCACGGCGGCACCCACGATGGCGAAGTAGCGGTCGAGCACGTAGGCGAGGTCGAAGGGCCACTGCCGCTCCGACAGGCCCGACCAGCGCCGCAGGTCGACGAACAAAATCGCCACGTCGCGCTCGTGCCCGAAGCGGCCGACCGGCGCCGGCCGGCCCTCGCGTGGCAGCGGCGCGAACAGCGGCGTCACCTCGATGCTGCCGCGCGGGCGCAGTTGGCAGGCCAGCCGCACGTCGTGCGGGGCGCGCACGCGATCGAGCGTGCGCTGCTCGTCGCGGCCCGGCGTGCCGATGTGTTCGGGCGCGCCGCTCACGCGCACGCGGCAGGTGGAGCAGCGCGCGCGCCCGCCGCAGATCGACACGTGCGCGATGCCGTGCGAGCGGCTGGCTTCGAGCACGCTCCAGCCGGGCGGCACGTGCACGGTGCGGTCGGGGTAGCGCAGCGCGACGGTGGCACCGCTGGCGCGTCGGGCGAGTCTGCTGCGCGCCGCGTAGGCCGCGAGCAGGGCCAGCAGCGCCAGTGCGTAGTAGAGCTTGAGGTTCGTTTCGGCGGCGTTGAGCGCGCGGCCCTGTTCGGGCGTTGGCAAGGTGACGGGCGGCACGCCGGTCCACTGGAACTCACGCCCCATCGAGACGAAGCCCATCGCGGCGGTCACCGGCAGCAGCACGGCGATGGCGAGCAGCGGCGCGAACAGGCGCCGGTAGAGCGGGCGCACGCGCAGCGCGAAGTGCAGGCCGAGGCAGCCGTGGGCCCAGGCGGCGAGCATCATGCCCAGTTGCGCGCCCGCGCCGGCCAGGTCCCACAGGCCCCAGACCACGCGCACGTACGAGCCCTCGATGCCATAGGCCAGGTAGGCGCCGCGCATGGCGGTGAGGTGGGTGGCCAGCAGCAGCGGCAGCGCAAAGCCCAGCAGCACGCGCAAGGCTTCGAGCGGGGGCATGCGCAGGGTGCGGCGCTCCCACAGGGCGGCCACAGCCAGCGCGAGGTGGGTGACGGCGGCGCCGTACAGCAGCAGCGTGCCGGGCAGGCTGTGCCAGAACTTCTGCACGCCGCGCAGCACGGTCTCGGCCGCAGCGAAGGAGACGATGCCCAGCGAATGGTTCAGCAGGTGCGCCGTGATGTAGGCCATCAGCACCAGCCCGCTCGCCCAGCGGAGGTTGCGCCGTGTCGGCGTCCTCAGTGAAAAAGCGGGAGGTGGGGAACGTCTGTCCATGAACGGGTTCGAAGCGGCACCCGAGCATAATGCGCGCGCCTCAATGACCACCGGCATGGCCCTACCCGAACCCACCCCCCGCTCCAGCCTCGCGCTGCGCCGCATCGCGCTGCTCGAAGGCCTGTCCGACGATCGCTTCGACCATCTGGCGCGCCAGTGCCTGTGGCACAGCGTGGCGGCCGGCAAGCCGCTGATGCTGCGTGCCGACCTGCAGGGCGAGGTGTTCCTGTTGGTGTCGGGCCGCGTGCGCGTGACGACCTATGCGGCCAACGGCCGGCAGGTGACCTTCCGCGATTCGGAAGCCGGCGCGCATTTCGGCGACATCGCCGCTTTGGACGGCGGGCCGCGTTCGGCCGACGTGGTCACGCTCGAACCCTGCGTGGTCGCCAGCCTGGACCGCGCCGCCTTCCTGGCGCTGCTGCGCGAAGAGCCGCTCGTGGCCGAGCGCGTAATGCAGCGGCTGGCCGCGCTGGTGCGGCAGCTGTCGGAACGGGTGATCGACCTGAGCACGCTCGGCGTGCAGAACCGCCTGCATGCCGAGCTGCTGCGCCTGGCGCGCGAGGCGGGCATCGGCGGCAACGAGGCCCGGCTGGAGCCCGCGCCCAAGCACGCGGCGTTGGCCAGCCAGATCAGCACCAACCGCGAGCAGGTGACCCGCGAACTCAACACGCTGGTGCGCAGCGGCGTGCTGCGCAAGGACGGCAAGGCGCTGGTGGTGGCCGATGCCGAGCGCCTCGCGCAGATGGTGTCGCAGGTGCGCGGGGACTAGATCAGTTCCAGCGGCCGTTGGGTCCGGCGACGCTCAGGCGGCCAGCGCCCATCAGCGCCACGCTCAGCGCGCCGAACAGGTACAGGCCCTGCAGTTCCAGCGCCCAGCCGCCTTGCTTGGTCAGCGCGAACAGGTCGGCCATGTGCACGAGACCGAAGGCCACGAGCATGTTGATCACGACCACGGCGGCGGCCGCGCGCGTCCAGACGCCCGCGATCATCAGCAGCGGCGCGACGATTTCGCCCACGAACACGAGGTAGGCCAGCCCGCCCGGCAGGCCGGCCTTGGCCAGCATGCCGCCGATGAAGCCGACGCCGGCCGAGAGCTTGAAGATGCCGTGCAGCAGCATCAGCACGCCGACCGACACGCGCAGCACCAGCTTGCCGGCGTCGTCGCGGGCAGCCGGCGTGGCAAGGAACGAAGAAGACGCCGAAGCGGCGGAGGCGAGGGGAGCTGCCTGGGTGTTCATGGCGAATCCTTGAGTGAAAAGGAAGAAGCCCGCCACGGACTGCGGCGGTTGCCATGCCAGTGTGGCGAGCCGTCCGCCGCGCGTCGGTGCGTTTACGCACACTTTTTGGCGATCGGGTTCGCCGCTGCCCTGCGTCAGTCGCCCTTGTAGCCCGAGGCCTTGATCACCGGCAGCCAGCGTGCGGCCAGCGCGTCGGTGTAGCGCACCACCTCTTCGCTCGAGGCACCGGGCAGCAGGTCGTAGCCCACGCGGCCGAGCTTTTCGCGCACGTCGGGCATGGCGAGCACCTTGCGCACGGCCCGGTTCCACTGCGCCAGCGTGGCAGGTGCCGTGTTCGCGTGGGCGTAGAGCACGTAGCGCGACGAGGCCACCAGCGTCGGGTAGCCCGACTCGGCGAAGGTCGGCACGTCGGGCAGGCCGTCGGCACGCTTGTCGCCGGCCACGGCCAGCACGCGCAGCTTGCCCGCGCGGTGGTACTCGGTGAGGGTGGTGGTGGCGTCCATGCCCGAGGCCACCTGGCCGCCGATCAGCTCGGTGACCATGGCCGCGCCGCCGCGGTAGGGCACCAGGGTGGCGCCGCTGCGCGACAGGGCCACGAAGTCCATCGCCAGGAAGTGCAGCAGCGAGCCCACGGTGGTGATGCCGATCGAGCCCTGGTCGGGGTTGGCCTTGGCGGCCTGGACGAACTGGGCCAGCGTCTTCACCGGCGACGTGGCGCTCACGGCCAGGCCGAACTGGATGCCGCTCACGTCGCTCACGGGCTTGAAGTCGGTGGCCGGGTTGAAGCGCATGTTGGCGTAGATGGCGGGGCCGATGAACATCGGGTCGACCGGCGCCAGCAGCATGGTGGTGCCGTCGGCGGGTGCGTTCTTCAGCACCTCGGCCGCCAGGCGCGTGCCGGCGCCGGGGCGGTTGTCGACCATGACGGGGCGGCCGAGTTCGTCCTTGAGCTTTTCAGACAGCAGCCGGCCCATGAAGTCGGCCGGGCCGCCGGGTGGGAAGGGCACGATCAGGCGGTTGACCGCTGGCTGCGCGTTCGCGCCGTACGGCAGCAGGCCGCCCAGGCCCGTGGCCGCTGCCGCGCGGATGAGGCCACGCCGTGAGAGTGCGGGGCCGGTGGGGAAAGAGAAGGGGTTCATCGAAAGTCTCCGGGTGGTTGGAATAAGTAGGGGGAACCGACAGAAAGCTCAGGGCTGTGCGACCAGCGGCGTGAAGCGGGCCGCGTCTTCGAGCACCTGGCCGGCCTCCAGCAGCAGGTCTTCGCGGAAGCGCCAGGCGAGCAGTTGCACGCCGATGGGCGCGCCGCCGGCCATACCGGTGGGCACCGCGAGGCCGGGCATGCCCAGCGCGGCGGTCGCGAGCAGCGGGCTCTGGGCATCGATGAGGGCGCGCGCGCGTTCGAGGCTGGCGATGTCTTCGTCCTGCGGGCAGGGGCGCTGCCACGACACGGGCATCAGCACCAGCGGGTGGGTCTGCATGAACACCGACCAGCTGCGCAGCAGCGCCTGGCGCCGCGCGAGCGCGTCGAGAAAGCCGTCGCGGTCGGTCTCGGCCATGCCTTCGAGCATGTAGCGCTGGCTGCGCCGCATGGTGTCGTCGCCGTGCTGCTCGACGCCCGCGATGATGTTGCGGCGGCTGTCGTCCACGGTCAGCGTGCGCCACAGGGCGGCGGCCTCGTGGAAGAAGGGCAGCTCGGCTTCGTTGACCTCGTAGCCCGCCTGCTGCAGCCAGCGCGCGGCGTCGTCCAGGGCCTGCGTGACGGCCGGGTCGACCGGGATGCCCGGCGTGCGCTTGAACAGTGCCACGCGGATCGGGCCGGTGGGGCGCGGCAGGTCGTGCGGCATCGGCACCCAGTTCGGGTCGCGCGCGTCGGGGCGTGCCATGGCTTCGTAGCCCAGGCGCAGGTCGGCGATGCTGCGCGCCAGCGGCCCCTGCACCGACATGAGCTGCGGCGTGATACCGCGCTCGCTCGTCGCGCTCGGGTTGAAGGCCGGCACGCGGCCGGCCGTGGGGCGCAGGCCGGCCACGCCGCAGGCATACGCGGGGTAGCGGATCGAGCCGCCGATGTCGTTGCCGTGCGCCAGCGCGCCCATGCCGCTGGCCACCGCGGAGGCCGCGCCGCCGCTGGAGCCGCCGGGCGTGACGGCCGCGTCCCACGGGTTCAGCGTGCGGCCGTGCACGCCGTTGTCGGTGAACCACCGCGACGAGTAGGTCGCGGTGTTGCTGCGGCCCACGATGACGGCGCCCGCGCTGCGCCAGTGCGCCACCACCGGCGCGTCTTCGCGGGCGATGTGGTCCTTCAGCGGGATCACGCCATTGGTGGTGGCGTGGCCGGCCTGGTCCACGTTGACCTTGATGCTGACCGGCACGCCATGCAGCGGGCCGAGTGCGTCGCCGCGCAGGGTGCGTGCGTCGGCGGCGTCGGCGCTGGCCAGGGCCTCGTCGGCCAGCACCTCGGCCAGGGCATTGAGGCGCGGGTTGAGTTCGGCGATGCGTGCGAGCACGCTGGTCGTCACTTCGCGGCAGGACACCTCGCGGCGGCGCACGGCGTTGGCGATGTCAGTGGCGCTGCGCTGCCAGAGGGCGGGGGATGAAGTCATGGGTGGTCTTTGAGAAAGTTCAGGCAAAGGAAACCCCGCACCCCGGCGCAACCGGGGTGAAGGCAATAGAGAGCAGGGGAAGCGGGCGGCGGCGGATCAGCGCGCGCCGCGCAGGCGTCAGCCGGTCGGTTTCTTCATGAGCAGGCTGCCGCGGTCGACGCGGGATTCGGCTTCGAGGGCCAGGGCTTCAGCGTGTTCCATGTGCACGCGCATGACCTCGCGCGCGCGCACGGGGTCGCGGGCGCGCAGCGCGTCGAGCAGGTCGGTGTGGCTGTGCACCATTTCCTCGTCGAACTGGTCGAACTCCGTGAGCGCGTTGCGCACGATGATCACGCGGCGGATCACGTCGTTGAGCAGGCGGCAGACCAGCGCGAGAAAGGGGCTGCTGCAGGCTTCGGTGAGGCGGTCGTGAAAGAGCAGGTCGGCCTCGCGGCGCTCGTTCCAGTCGTCGCTGCCGCCGTGCGCCGGGTGGCTGTGGCCGATCAGCGCCTCCAGCGCGGCCAGATCAGCCTCGGTGAGGCGCGTGGCCACGTTGGCGGCCAGCTCAGGCTCGACCACGCGCCGCAGCGCGTACAGCATCGTGATGTCGACCGGCTGGAAGTACAGGAAGTTCGACACCGCCTGCAGGCACTGCTCGTACGAGGCCTGCGTGAGCGTGGCGCCGCCATTGGGGCCGGTGCTGATCGCGACCAGCCCCTGCACCTGCAGCGCGGCCAGCGCCTCGCGCACCGTGCCGCGCGACACGCCGAGCTGCTCGATCAGCTCTTTCTCCTGCGGCAGCTTGTTGCCGACCTGCTGCTGGGTCTGGACGACCCAGCGCTTGATGTTGTCGACCACCTGGTCGGAACGCTTCACGCGCTTGTCGCGCGTGAGCGAAGGCTTGGGTTGGGATGGGGGCATCTGCGTTTCGGGTATTTATGATCATAAATGTCATAAATATGGAAAACGCTGTCAAGCGGGTTGTCCCGCGAGGCCCGTTCCGGGTGGGCCGTCGGCAGAAATTCGGGCTTCCTGCTACGCTCCCGGACGGCCCGCCTGCCCCTGGCGGGCTTTTTTCTGCGCTCGCACTTTCCCCATGGTTTTTCCCGTCATCACCGACCCGTCGTTCTACGCGGTCGCCGTTCCCGCCGTGCTGCTGCTCGGCATCAGCAAGAGCGGCTTCGGCGCCGGATTCGGATCGCTGGCCGTGCCGATGATGGCGCTGGCCGTCACCGTGCCGCAGGCGGCGGCCATCCTGATGCCGCTGTTGCTGCTCATGGACCTGCTCGGTCTGGCCGCGTTCCGGCGCGACTTCGACCGCTCGCTGCTGAAGTTTTTGATTCCGTTCGGGCTGGTCGGCACGGTGATCGGCACGCTGCTGTTTCGCGTGCTCTCGGCCCACACGGTGGCGGGCATCGTGGGCGTGTTCACGCTGGTGTTTCTGGCGCAGCGCCTGGCGTTCCCGCCCAAGCCGAACGACCCGCTGCCGTCGCGCGCGGTGGGTGCGGTGCTGACGGCGGTGTCGGGCTTCACCAGCTTCATCGCGCATGCGGGCGGGCCGCCGATCAATGCCTACGTGATCCCGCTGCGGCTCAAGCCGGTGGTGTTCACGGCAACGATGGCCTACTTCTTCTTCGTGGTGAATCTCAGCAAGTGGATTCCCTACGCGTGGCTCGGCCTGCTCGACTTTCGCACGCTCGCCACCTCGCTCATGCTGATGCCGATCGCACCGCTGGGCGTGTGGATCGGCATCCGCATTGCACGCCGCATCGATGCGACGTGGTTCTATCGCTTCGTGTACCTGGGCATGCTGCTTACCGGCCTCAAGCTCGTCTACGACGGCTTCCTGGCCTGAGAGACTTCAGAGTTCGACGATCGATTTGAAGCCGCCGAAGATCATGCGTTTGCCGTCGAACGGCAGGTTCTTCATGTCCATCATGGCCTCCAGGCGCGGGTCGGCCATGACCTTGGCGTTGATCGTGTCGCGGTGCTTGCGCGACTTGTAGGTGATCCACGAGAAGGCCACGGTCTCATCGGCCTTGAGCTTCACGCTTTGAGGGAACGACGTGAGCTTGCCGGGCTTCACGTCGTCGGCGATGCACTCCACGTACTCGAGCGCGCCGTACTCCATCCAGACCTTGCCGGCCTTGCGTGCCAGCTTGCGGTAGGCCTCGACGTTCTTGGTGGGAATGGCGACGATGAATCCGTCTACATAACGAGCCATGTCTGTTCTCCTGAATAGGGGATAGAAACGTTGAAAAAGAAAAAGCGGGGGCTGCATGGCGCCGTCGTCACGACGACGCCGTCTTGCCCGCCGCGCCCGAGGCCGACGCTGCTTCGTTGTTGTTGTGGGTGTGTCCCGGCGAGGCCGGGCGAAGCAGCAAGACCCCGATCAGACCCGCCGCTGCCGCGAACACGGCGCCGACAAGGAATGCCAGGTTGTAGCCACCGTTGAGCGCCAGCGGCATCGCCGCGCCCGCAGTGGCCATGGCGGTGGTGCGTGCCGCCGCGGCGCTGGCCAGCACGGCCAGGCCCAGGGCGCCGCCCATCATGAAGGCGGTGTTGACCACGCCCGAGGCCAGGCCCGAGTCGGACGGGTCGACCTCGCTCATGGCTGCCAGCAGCACCGGGTTGAAGGCCATGCCCGCGCCCAGGCCGAGCAGCACCATGCCGGGCAGCACGTCGAGCACGAAGCTGCCGTTGACCGGCGCGCGCGCGAACAGCGCCAGCCCGATGGCCGCGAGCCACAGGCCCGCCGCCAGCGGCTTGCGGATGCCGAAGCGCATCACGATCTTGGCCGACAGGCCGAGCGAGAACACCGCCATGATCACGTTGGCCGGCAGGAAGGCCAGCCCGATCTGCATCGGCGTGTACTGCAGCACCAGCTGCATGTACAGCGCCGAGATGAAGAACCACGCGAACATGGCCGCGGCCCACAGCACGCCCACCACGTTGGCCACCGACACGCTGCGCAGCTTGAACAGGCCCAGCGGCATCAGCGGATGCTTCACGCGCGACTCGATGGCGATGAAAGCCGCCAGCAGCACCACGGCCGCGCCGAGCAGGCTGATCGTCTGCGTGGAGCCCCAGCCCGCTTCGTTGCCGTTGACCACGCCGTACACCGCGAGCATCAGCGACGCGGTGAC